>DTUH01000134.1:0-217 GCA_012964265.1 Candidatus Lambdaproteobacteria bacterium | reverse complement strand
TTTTAGCAACTTCTACTTCACCGTCCCTGGTCAATAACTGGATACTACCCATTTCACGCAAATACATACGTACAGGATCGTCTGTGGAATTGTCAATTGTAGGATCAAGATTTAACTCATTTGTCTCGAAATCCATTTCTGGACCAGAATCGGATTCCTCCCTCACAGGATCCATTTTTTTCTCGGAATCAATGACTTCAATATCCATTTCAGCAAA
>DTUH01000133.1 GCA_012964265.1 Candidatus Lambdaproteobacteria bacterium | reverse complement strand
ATTCATTAAAGCCTCGACATCTTCTCACAATGATAAGCAACAGCTGCAGCATACGGTTTACGAGTACCGCTTAGTTTGTCAAAGATATGTTGAAATGGTTGGTGATCATCCTGTGAAAAATGTAAAAAAATTCCACGAATCTCTGTTTCTTAATGGTCTAAAGCAAAAAGGCGTGAGTGAGCATACCCAAGCAAAATATTTGCGCCAATTACAGACGTTTTGGCGTTGGGCTTTTGACCAGGAATATACAATTAAAATGTTTAGGGTCTCAAAGCTACGTCCTACGGTTCGAGTACCAAGTATTTACTCCGATGAAGATTTAGTAAAAATGGAGCACTTGATATTAGAAAAATTAAGTACAACGCATTTAGTCCACAGACGAGCAGTAAGAAATCAATATCGTGCGTTTATGTGTCTCAAGGAAACAGGTATGCGTGGCAATGAAGTCCGTTCACTGCGTTTGGAAAACATAAATGTTGATGACAGAAAAATTCTGATTCGAGATGATCAACAAACTGGATTTCGTATAAAGGGACGTAGGGAAGAGTCTGTACCACTGACTGATACATTTAATAAATTTATTTCTGAAGACTTAAAGTTGTGAGGGGAACAGGAAGTCTATTTTTGTGATAACGGTGCTGGCTTGCCACAATGGTCAAGTGTGAACCAAATGGGTAAAACATTCGATCGTATATGTAATCGGTTGGAGATTGATGGAGTTAAACCGCTTCATGGTTTCAGAGCCTTTGTTGCTACCAAGCTTTTGCAGAATGGAGTTGATGTTTCGCTTGTTCGTGATATTCTCAGGCATAAAGAATTGAGCACCACTCTTGGTTATTTAAACCGCTCAAAAATGCCGTATTTAGATGCAATGAACAGGCTCTCAATTGCCATGTAAACCAGACCAACATTGCAACATTATTGCGACAACAAATATATTATAACAAAATCAACAATGATTTCAGTACAAGTCATCGGATTCCGGTTCCGTAGGCCGCAGGTTCGACTCCTGCCGGGTGCACCACAATGTCATAGACTTAAGATTGGAAATAGTAGTTTAGGAAATCGAAAACCCAAAATATTTGAGGTACATGGCTAATATTCACTTCCTTCCAGACGACAAATCGTTTGAATGTCCTGAGAATATAACCATTCTCAAAACTGCTAAAGAAAATAATATCGCACACGCCAACGCCTGTGGTGGTAAGGGTAAATGCTCCACCTGCAGGGTTCTGGTGCTAAAGGGTCTTGAAAACTGTAACAAACCAACAGAAAAAGAACAGAAAATTCTTGATAAACTGCATGCCCCTGCGGAGATGCGTCTAGCCTGTCAAACCACTCTTTCAGGAGACATTACTCTGCGAAGACTGGTGCTGAATGATGAAGACATCGAGTTTACGTCGATAATGGGGAAAAAGGATTTTGGACGCCTGGGTGAATCTAAAACAATTGCCATCTTGTTTTCTGACATCAGAGGGTTCACCAGTATTTCAGAGCAACTCCTGCCTTATGACATCGTTTTTCTCCTGAACCGCTACTACAGTAAAATGGTGAATATCATTGAAACAAACGGCGGACACATTATCAATTATATGGGCGATGGATTGATGGCGTCATTTGGAATCAATGATGAGGAGTCCTTTGAAATATATGCCATAAAAGCCGCAATTGAAATGCTGGATGCAGTGGATGAGATGAAACCATATATAAAAACAATGTATGGTCACGATTTCGAAATTGGCATAGGAATTCATCTGGGGGAGGTTGTGATAGGAAACATTGGTGCTGGAAAAACATCAAGGCTGACCCTGGTTGGTGATGCGGTAAATCTGGCAAGCCGCATTGAAAGTGCAAACAAAGAGTTTAATTCAAGTCTGCTCATTTCAGAGGAGCATTACAAGCGGGTGGAGGAAGCAGTCGAGGTCAAGGACTTTGTGCGGACCAACCTCAAGGGAGTCAAAGACAGGATCACACTCTACGAAATCAGCGGGCTAAAGGGGGCCTACACCGAACTGCAGACTGAGTTTGTTTTGGAAGACAATGTACGCTGGTATAAATGCGGTGAAGTGCCGCAGCTGGATGAAGGTGCATACAAAGAAATCAAAATCGATGACCGCAATATACTGCTGATAAAAAAGCTTGAACGGATTTTTGCATTTGAAGATAAATGTCCACACATGGGCTTGAAACTTCGTGGAAGCAAAATCAACGACAAGGGAGAAATCATCTGCAAATGGCATCAGACTTCTTTTTGCGTAGAATCCGGTGATGTCAGAAATTGGTGTGGTAACAAGATCATACAAATGATGAAAAATTTTGAGTTTGCGCAGAACGTTATTAATGCCACTGAGCAGACTCCGCTCGTTGTTTATAAAACTAAAATTGATCAGGGTCAGCTGCTGGTGGGTATAACCGGCTAAAATTATTTTGTTATGAGACTGGCGAAGAAACAGGGGGATTAGCTGAATAATTTATTTACTTTGCAATTTGCGGCTAAGTGATCAAACAGCTTGAAAAACAGTCCCGGACTCGATTCCGGGGAAACGTAAGGCTGTTAAAACACAATAATTAAGTATTGTGTACCTTTTTTATGTTGAACGTTAGCAAAAGAATTATCAATTGAGGCAAATTTTCAAAAAGATTTAGTTTGTATAAAGGCTGGATATTTCAGAGGCAGTTAATGCTCTGTTGTAGATTCTTAATTCA
>DTUH01000132.1 GCA_012964265.1 Candidatus Lambdaproteobacteria bacterium | reverse complement strand
TCCTGTTTTCGGATCCTTCAATTTTAATTCAACCACTTGATAGGGAAAGCGATCTGGACTTGTTTCAATTGGGCCATCAAAAACAACCTCAATTCCGAAGCGCCAAATTTCACGCAGTTCATCTTCTATCTGCAGAGGAATTTTTTTCAATTCCAGGACTTTAAAAGTTTTCCGCAAAACATTTACGTTTTCCGGAACTTCTTCTAAAAAGGCCGAACGCTGGAGCAGAGCAAAAGCGTCGCTGTAAGTGAAAAATTCACGGGTGCCGTTTTCCAGTTCTAAAACATAACGATAACGTTCACCCAAATCATTGGTGCTCATGAATTTGCTGTCTTCCGCCTGGAGAATTCGAAAACGCAGAACTCCCAGAACCAGACTTTTGCCTTCCAGGATGTCATGTTTGTCAAACGTTTTGACAAAGGCAGTTGCGTTCAAAACAGTACGGTAAAAATCATTTTTCTCCAGCACACCAAAATCGGTGCTTTGCTCAGAAGGAAAGACAAGCGCCCTGTTTTTACTGAGAATCAGTTCATCCGTCTGTGTCCATTCGCGAATACGATTTATCAGCCACTTTCTGCTGGAGCCGTCATCAAGAATTGCCTGTAGATAATAGTCGTCCTTACCCCGGTTTTTCACAAAAACGGAAGAGATTTTTATCGATTTGAAATATCCATGATCCAATACCGCAGCCAGTTTGAGGGCTTTTTGCCGAGAAGTATATTCCGGAAAGGCAAATGCCGGCAGGCTTAAGCAGGTCAGCAAGAGGAAGACCGTCAGAGCGATTAAGTAGATATTTTTATTCAAAATTCTTTCCCACATAAATTTCAATATCGGTTGCCAGTTTACTGATTCTACTGTCCGGAACAGGTTCAAGCACCTGTTCTCCCGGCAGAACCTCTGCTAAAATCAAAGCTGCCTTCAACAAGTTTGCATGAAAGTAAATCTTAGTTTTTGGCAGAATTGTTTGTTCACGGACTGAAGAAATATTGACGATATTCAACTTCATTCCCATCCGCTTTTCAATAGTTCTCTTCTGCCTGCGATCCAGCATTACAGCAAGTTTATGTGCTGAATCAAGATGCGGTGACGCGTTAAGAACCGCTACATTGAGCTGATCAAAGTGACGGTAGGACATCAGCGCTGTGACAGGATGAAGCAAAATCGCCTCACGCGGAGTGATCTTGGAAGGCCCCAACTCTGCTTCTACTGTTTGCGCAATCTGTGTTCCTTCTGCAGCAACAGTGGTTATCACCTTTTTTTTCGGCTTCTGCAAAGCAAAGGTTAAATGGCGCGAATCGGATTTTTCCGGATCAAGTACCAGCACATGTTTTTCTTTGCTTGAAATAGTAAGGGTCACGTGGAAGTCATATTCACCATTTTCTGTTTTAGTGATTTTTTCCTTCAACGTCATTTTCTCCAAAATACCGTCTGCCGCAAAGGTAGTGATTTCCCGTTCAGGCAAGAGGATATTATTGATTAAAGTATTGGGGAGTATAACCGTGGTTTCAGTTTTGGAGTTTCCGGGAGTAATCTGGATATGAGGGAACTGTGCCGGATCAAAAAAACCCTTGAAGGATAAATATGGACTCTTTTTGTCCGGAATTAATTCGAAACGGTCAAGCATATGACCGGAATTTACAGACAGCGACAACCCTGCGGAAAGAAATAAAAACGACAGGCTTAGTACGAAGAAACGGGAAAACTGTTTCATCATTTGGCAGTGGTTAAGGTGCATTATTGGGGTATCCCACCAGTACAACTCCGGCGGAGACACCCACTCATAAATGCAGAAAATGAGCCACTAAAGCAAAGCAATCATGATTCGGAAGAATCGTCAGTTGAAGGCGGGTCTTGAGGTTCCTCAGGAATGTCTTCCTGAGCCAAGTTTTGAGGAGCGTTTTCTGCTGCTGAGTCTGTTGACGAGTCTGCTGCCGGGTCTGTAATTGTTTCGGTAGAATTTTCTGCAACAGACAGATTATCCTCTTTGACTTCATCCTCATCATCACTCTCATCTTCAATCATCGGAGCAATGCCGATCACCTGTTCATTCTGCTCAAGTCGAATCAGACGATTACCTTGCGTAACTCGACCGATTGTCCGGATATTTTCTACCGGTATCCGGATCAATTTACCCAACTGAGTGATCAGAAAAAGCTGGAAATGTTCTTCAACTTCAAGCACATTCACTACCGGACCATTTGTATCAGTAATCCGGATTGTACGCATACCGTAATTGCCCCTGTTTTTTGCAAGTGTATAATCTACAATCGGCGTTTTTTTACCAAATCCGCCTTCCGTAACCGTAAGTAATTCGCCGGTTCCGGCCAGCGCCAATGCGGAAACCACCCTGTCACCTTCACGGAGTCTAACACCTCTCACACCACGAGCCTGCCGCCCCATGGGACGCAAAGTAGATTCGTTTACGCGCAAACCCATGCCGTCGCGGGTTGCAAAAAACAACTCCTGATTTCCTTCTGTGAGTTGTACCGAAATCACGGAGTCACCCTCATCAAGAGTAATTACACGTAAACCGGACACACGGATTTTTGCACAATCGAGCATTGGCGTTTTTTTAGCAACACCCCGTTCGGTGCAGAGGAAAATATATTTGTTTTCAGCTTCTTTCGGAACATTCAAACAGGAGCAGATGGTTTCACCTTCACGTAAAGGCAGCAAATTTATAGCCGCTTTTCCACGTCCGGTCGGTCCTGCTTGTGGCAGTTCAAAAACTTTTTTGCGGAAAACCTGACCTTTGTTAGTGAAAAAGAGCACGTAATCATGCGTGGAAGCGACGAACAATTGCTCAACAAAATCTTCATCTTTGGTGCCCATGCCCAAACGCCCTTTGCCGCCGCGGCGCTGCAATCTGTATTCACTGACAGAACTGCGTTTAATGTATCCTTCACGGGAAAGGGTCACTACCATGTCTTCTACATTAATCAGTTCCTCGATGAGAATTGAACTGTCGCCCTCAATAATTTCGGTGCGGCGTTCGTCACCATATTTGTCCCGGATTTCAATGCTCTCGTTCCGGATAATTTCGATAACCCGCTCATCTTTAGCCAGAATATCCTGGTAGTCCGCAATAGCTTTGCCGACATCCTCATGCTCCGAACGTATTTTATCCTGTTCCATACCGGTCAAGCGCTGCAACTTCATATCTAAAATTCCATGTGCCTGACGTTTTGAAAGCCCGTAACTTTCCATCAAAACAGCCTCCGCGGTACCACCGCTTTCAGCTTTTCGAATAATAATCAGCACAGCATCCAGATTTTCAAGCGCAATCATCAGACCTTCAAGCAGGTGCATCCGATTTTCTGCCTGTTTCAATTCGAAACGTGTCCGGCGTGTAACTACCTTGATCCGGTGCTGTAGAAAGAACTCCAGCATTTGCTGCAAAGACAGAATTTTAGGCTGCTTGTCCACAATGGACAGCATAATTATTCCGAAACTTGACTGCAAAGAAGTGTGTTTGTAAAGATTGCTCAAAACAACTTCCGGAGTTTCTCCACGTTTCAACTGGATGAAGATGCGCATACCTTTGCGGTCTGACTCATCACGTAAATCGGAAATCCCGTCCATCTTTTTTTGACGAACCAGTTCCGCGATTTTTTCCAGCAGAACCGCCTTGTTAACCATGAAAGGCAGTTCGGTTACAATAATCAGTTCGCGGCCGTCTTTAGTTTGTTCAAAATGGCTTTTTGCACGAATCCGGATGATTCCGCGTCCTGTGGTGTATGCGTCATAAATTCCAGCTTTACCAATGATCGTTCCACCGGTTGGAAAGTCCGGCCCCGGAATGAATTCCATCAAATTCTGAACTGTGGCGCTTTCACGGTGATCCAGATAATAAAGCAGGGCATTCATAACCTCAGTTAAATTATGCGGAGGAATGTTGCTTGCCATACCTACTGCAATTCCGGTCGAACCGTTTGTAAGTAAATTTGGAATGCGCGAAGGTAAAACGGTCGGCTCTTCCAGGGAATCGTCATAGGTTGGAACAAAATTAACTGTATCTTTTTCCAGGTCCGCCAGCAATTCATGAGCAACTTTCCGCATCCGAATTTCGGTATAACGCATCGCTGCGGGAGAATCTCCATCAACAGAACCAAAGTTCCCCTGTCCGTCAATCAACTGATAACGCATGGAAAAATTCTGTGTCAGCCGAACCACGGTATCATAAATTGCCTGGTCACCATGAGGATGATATTTCCCCATCACGTCGCCCACCACAGTTGCTGATTTACGGTATGGTTTGTTGAAATCGTTGCCCTGTTCACTCATCGAAAACAGTACCCGCCGGTGAACCGGTTTCAAGCCATCTCGTACATCCGGAAGCGCTCTCCCAACAATGACGCTCATTGCATACTCCATGTAGGAGTCTCGCATTTCGTGGACTATATCTGTTTCAAGTATGGTTTCACTCATGGTTCAATTTATTAGGTTGTTGTTACGTTTCAGCGCACTGTTAGTATTTCAAGATGTAGAATAAGTATGATGTGCAGGAAAAGTTTGGTGTTTCAGTTTTAATCCTTCCGGATATGCTTTACTTTCATCAGTTCTTAAAGAGTTTCAACTTCATACACGTGATCACGTTTTTGGAGTACAAAAACTTTTTCCATAACATCACCTTGCTTAATCTCATTGACAACGTCCAGGCCTTCAGTTACTTTTCCGAAAACAGTGTGTTTACCGTCCAAATGAGGTGTGGGACCATGTATGATGAAAAACTGGCTTCCGTTTGTGCCAGGACCGGCATTGGCCATCGAGAGAATTCCGGCGCTGTCATGCCTGCGTTCAGGTGTACATTCATCATCAAAATCATATCCGGGGCCACCTGTTCCGGTGCCTTGCGGACATCCGCCCTGGATCATGAAATCCGGAATTACACGATGGAAATTCAGTCCGTCATAATAACCTTTTTCAATCAGTGAAATCATGTTGGCCACAGTGTTTGGAGCATCGTCTTCAAACATTTCAATTGTCATATTACCGCGATCAGTTTTGATTTGAATTTGTGGAAGTGCGTTAGAAATTTGTGTTTCACGCATAGTTTTTTTATTTGTGTGTTAATAAATTATTAGGATTTTTTAGATTTCGGTGACTCAGACTCATCTCCGGCAGATAAAGCTGAAAGATCCCCCAGCCCAAGAGAAGAAAAATCAAAATTGGAAGCAGCCACAGAAGTCTCTGCATCAACCCACCGATCATTTTCAAATAGAAGCAGCTTGGCTACGCCGCGAAAAGGATTAAAAATTTTGAGGTACGAATCTTCATCCTCACCCTCTAAAGTCATATGAGTTTCGGTTTCTTCGACAATTTTACCGGCATATTTGACCGATAAACTTTTTGGAAAAGTTACTTGTTTTTCTTCAATTTTCATAATTATCCAGTATATTATTGCTGCTTATGAACATCCATTTCCAGCCGCTAAGATCGCTAAGGACACTAAGTATTTTCTGTGCTCAACTTTGTTTTTGCCCCTAAATTCGCAATGGTTGCTAAGTTTTTTCTGTACGGACATAACGTTTCCATTCTAATTTTTGTTGACTGCCAAAATTGATTAACAATCCCACTGACAGTCCTGTAGCTTTCAAATAATTGATGATTTGAGCTTCTTCAATTTTAGTTAGTCTGGGAATACACTTGAACTCAACCAAAACTTTTTCAACCCCGATATAGTCCGCAATGAATTCTTTTTCGAGAAATATTTCTTTGTAATGTACAGGAATTCTAACTTGAGTTTGAAAAGGAATTTCAGCATTCTTCGATTCAAGAACCATTGCCACTTCATAAACTGACTCCAGGAACCCTGACCCCCTGTTCTTTATGCACTTCTATGGCAACATCGATTATTTTGTAGACTTCTTCCTTGCATAACAACTCTACGAACGACATATTTTTCTAAGTGTTCTTAGCGACTAATCCTGCACCCTCTCTTTCATAGTGTTCTTTGCGACCTTAGCGGCTAACCCTGCACCATGGTTTACATTAGTGTTTTTAACGGCTAAAAAACTAAGAACCCGGTGTCAGAGTTTCAAGACGGGCAATCGCGTGTACAGGGGCGTTACTTCCAGCCATTAAGTCGTTAAGAGCCGCATAAACAATCCGCTGTTTTTCCAGCGTACGTTTTCCTTCAAAAACCGGTGAAACAACCTGAATCTCAAAATGCCGTCCGTCTCCGCCAACTTCCGCAGTTGAGTCCGGAACAGATGTTTCAATCGCCTGCTTGATTTGTTCTTCAATGGTTTGATGACTGCCAAATTCATTCATAAATACTCCTGCATTAAAATTACATCCAACTCGGTTGAAAACCTTCTTCCTGTTCCGGCGGCTCAAACATAAATGAAGTTTTGCAGCCGCACGAACCTTTGGCAGATGGATTATTGAATTTAAGACCTCGATCCATCAAACCATAGCTCCAGTCAATTTCTGTTCCCTTGATGTAGAGGTGGCTTTTTTTATCAACTAGAATCTTTAAATTTTGTGACTCAAATTCCAAATCGAATTTAGTCTTTTTTGAGTCAAAATCCAAAGTATAGGTAAAACCGGAACAACCACCACCCTTGATACCTACACGCAGACAGACATCATCGGCCACATCCGTTTCCAGCATTATTTTGTGAATTTCCTTCGCGGCATTTTCTGTGAGTGTTATCATTTCTTCTACTCTTCAGTGATCTTCACCGACCAGGTTGCGATTCCATTCCGGAATTTCAACAATGACGGTCTGAGAACCATTCGGCACACATTGGCAAGCGAGCCGTGATTGAGGCTCAAGCCCGGGAGCTAAATCGAGCATATCCTCTTCATCATCGGTTGCTTCATTACAGCTTTCAATTCCCTGACGAACGATGACATGACAGGTTGAACAAGCACAAACTCCTCCACAGGAATGGTCCAAATCAATCCCTGCTTCCAGGGCCGCATTGAGAATTGAACCCGGAAGACCATCGTTTTCTGTTGATATTTTTTCTGAATAGACCTCTACTTTTTTCTGCATTGGCAGAAACGTTACATCATAGTTTTGCTGAGGTAACTCAAATTCCGCTTTCTCAATATAAGGATTAGTGCCCGCCATGTTCCGTTTGTGCTATTTTTGATTACAACTTCAATCTTTAGATTATACTGAAATTAGTGCAAAAAAACAATAGGAGAAGCAAGAAAATCAGAAATTTTTTAGCAACAGATTTTCTTCAGTAAAATAGTAAATTCCCGTGCTGTCTTTGCTTATTAAAGCCGGGAATATATAAACTTGAGTAAATCCGGACTCGCCCAATCTCGAATACCTAACGCTCTGCCAAGTACAATTCCATCCGGATCAATCAGATAAGTAACAGGAATACTACTGACCCCATAGAGTTTTGTAATTTCCATTTTTTTATCAGACAGCAGAGGGAAAGTGAAACCGTATTTTTCGCCAAATGCCTTTATTTTATCAACACCTTCTCCCATCGCGACCGCAAGTACAACAAGTTTTTCCCGGCCCATCTTCCGGTAGGCCTTTTCCAGGTCAGGCATTTCTTTCAAACATGGAGAGCACCAGGTGGCCCAAAAATTCAACAAGATAAAACTCCCCCTGAAGTCCTTTAAATGTACCGTCTTACCGTCACTCTTTTCTCCAGAAAAATCATGAGCCTCGATCCAAAGTGTCGCGGGAGTGATCCGCAGACTTTTCAGGATTTTATTTTCTTCCGCAGATAAAGGCGCCAGTTTGCTCTGTGCAGCGGGAACAACAAAAACAAACAACGTAAAAAGCAGAGACATCCGCAGCCAAATTTTTTTGATAAGAATTGAATTAAAGTCGGTCATTCCTATCGTTTGAAAAATATTTCAACGGTCATTCGCCTCTTTTTGAGGTAAAGTTTATATAAAGTTAACAGCATTATTTTACGTCAGTACGGGGATATTCACAATCCGTAATGCGAAATATTCATTTGCAATAACTGCCGGCAGGAGGCCAGTTATAAATAACACGCACAAAATCATGGTTTTCAACAAAACCCTGTGTTTGCAATAATTCTGAAAAAACTCTTTGTCCTGTAGAATCGCCGATTGCCAACACAATCAGAGCATCCCGGTATTGTTCCAAAAATTCCTTAGGAGGCAAATCAGGAAAACCCCACGCAGGCCGCCCTTTGACGTGACGATCCGGCGGCCCAGGACGATTATCCACAAACCCCAGCAGTTTAACCCCACGGTTTTCAAAACTTTGTGCGGCTTGTTTTCCAGTCGGTCCGGAACCAACTATGAGCACACCGCGTTGATTTTTGAGTCGGCCAAACTCAAGGAGAAAATGAGCTTTTGCTTCAAACATTGCGGGACGTTTATACAACGCTTCCGATTTTGATAGGCGTCCTGAAGCATGATATTTGCGCACGAGAGTTTCCGGATGTTTCCCAAACGTCGCGCCTTTTCCGTATGCTCTTAAAATTACGTCATAATCCTCCGCCCACGGATTATCTGAGTAACCTCCGATTGTGTTAAATAATTCCCGCTTCGCAAAAAAAGTCGGATGCACAATTGGAGATTCCGCAAACAAATCGCCCGCAATCTGTTCATGAGAAATTAAGGCGTTACTCCAGGATTGGTATTGAATTCCGCTTTCCGGAAACTTTCCGGAATCAGTGAAACCTTCCACCCTGCAGCCGATCAAATCCAGTTCCGGATTTTTTTTCATGAACTCAAATTGTTTTTCCAGACGAGTTTTATGCATTCTGTCGTCAGAGTCCATACGTGCGATAAAGTCTCCTTTGCACTCCGCCAGTCCCGTGTTCAGTGCTGAAACGATTCCATTTGCGGAGGTTCGAATTATCCGGACTCTTGCATCTTGCCGTTTCGCTTTCTCCAGCAATTCCGGAGTTTCATCGGATGAACCATCATCGACTACAACAAGTTCGAAATCTTTTAAACTCTGTTTTTCAATGTCCGAAAGGCAGTTGCGTAAGAATGAAGCGTCGTTCCGGACAGGCATCAGGATGGAAATTAAAGGTACGGATTTCAAAATATTATTTCGAAAAATCTGTTGCTAAAAGCAGTTTTAGAATTTTATCACGCCGGTTTTTTTGCTGATTTAGCAGGATCACAAAATAGAGTGGTTTGCTGCCTGGCAAATAACCCGCCATCGTTGAGATTCCGTGTAGAGTACCGGTCTTGAACAAAATGCCGTTTTCTCTGTTAAGTAAGTTTTTGTGTACCGAAAAAGCTTTTAGGATTTTCCAAACCGTTTCCGGAGTAAAGCGATTTTTCCGGGAGATTCCGGAACCTTCCACGACGCGGAATTGTTTTTCCGGAATACCGAGTTGATTGTGTAAATATTCTTCGAGTGCATGTGTTCCTTTTTCTAATGTTGCCGGTGCACCGTAACGCTTTAAGCCAACGCTTAATAAAAGTTGATTCGCCGTAAAATTGTTGGAGTAACGCAGCATACCTGCGATCAATTCCGCTAAGGTACTGGAATTCCTGTGGGTGTAAATTAGGTGGTCTCCGGAAATGACTGGACGGATAGTGACTTTTCCGGAATCAAAAGAAAAACCGGAATGAGCTAAAAAAGCTTGTACAAGTTCTCCTGCATAAGAAATTCCGGATTTATGTGGAATGCTGATCCGATGGATTCCTGGAGACAACTTTTTCCCCAGACGGTGCGCCAACGGAGTCAATGGTGTTTGTTCTTCTGCAGAAGTGATATTACCTGTTTCATCTTTTTTCAGAAACACTGTGTTGAAATTAACCACCAGTGCACCATTCCGTGCATCATAAGGGTTTCTGGAAAATTCAATTCCCGGAATATTTATTTCTGTGCTGAAGAGCGACGTGTCGAAAAATACCCCGCTCAGTTGTTTTGGCACTTCCGGAAACCGACTGAGTTTCTGCGCAATTCGCTGCCAAACCTCAGAAACTAAAAAAGGATCCCCTCGACCTTTGATACCGAGTGAACGATTTTCTGCCAGATAAAATTCTGTCCTGTAACGGAATTCCGGGCCGAGGTAATGCAAAGCGGCCAGTGCGGTTGCCAATTTGAGGACGGAAGCAGGGACAAGCAGAGGATTGCTTTTAGGAGGATAGCGGTAAAGCACATGCTGATCATTGGCAACCAAAACACCGCCTCGACTCACCAATGATTTTAGTTTCAAATCGAGCTGGGTTTGTGCAGGATTTGCGGCCCAGGAAACAGATGAAAATGAAAACAGGAAGCCCACCGCAAACGCCAGATAATGTATTTTCCCTTGCACAAGCAGAGGCTTCTCATTAGGATGGAGCATTTATTTTAACAATTTGTAATACTGAAAAAGGCATTATGAACACAAAAAAAATCCTCGTTACTCCCGGAGACGGTATTGGCCCCGAAGTGACAAAGCAGGCAATTCAGGTTTTGAATAATATCGCTCCACGCTTTGGACTCCAACTTGAGTTGACCGAAAAACCGGTGGGCGGAGCCGCATACGATTTGACCGGCACTCCGATTCCGGATGAAACACTTGAGGCTGCAAAAAATTCAGACGCGGTTTTGCTCGGCGCAGTGGGCGGACCCAAATGGGAGGCACTCGATTTTTCAGTACGTCCGGAACGCGGATTATTGAAATTACGTTCCGAATTGGAGTTGTACGCAAATTTGCGTCCTGCTGTAATATACGGTGATCTGGTCAATGCTTCAACACTTAAACCGGAAGTTGTCGACGGTGCGGACTTGATGGTGGTACGCGAGTTGACGGGCGGTATTTATTTTGGGGAGCCACGCGGCGTTGAGATACGCAACGGCGAAAGGGTTGGTATCAATACACTTGTTTATGCTGAATCAGAAATCAGACGAATTGCGAAAGTGGGTTTTGACATTGCCATGAAACGCAGCAAAAAATTGACTTCGGTGGATAAAGCAAATGTACTGGAATCGACTGAATTATGGCGTGAAATTGTAATAGAAGTCGGCAAGGATTTTCCGGAAGTTGAGCTGAATCACATGTATGTGGACAATGCGGCAATGCAGATTATCCGCAATCCCAAGCAGTTCGACACCATAGTAACCACAAACATGTTCGGAGACATTCTCAGCGATGCCGCTGCGATGATGACCGGTTCACTTGGTATGCTGCCTTCGGCAAGTATCGGCGGAAACAAGCGAGCCTTACACGGAATGTACGAACCGGTCCATGGATCGGCACCGGACATTTCCGGACAAGACAAGGCCAATCCGTTGGCTATGATTCTTTCAGTGGGTATGATGTTCCGCTATTCCTTTGAGCTCAGCGAAGCTGACGAAATTATCAAACAGGCAGTCGTCAAAACCCTTGAAACATACCGGACTGTTGACATAATGGCCGAAGGGAAAACGCTCATCGGCTGCCGGGAAATGGGCGAGCGGGTTCTTCAAACTCTGGAACAAGAATGATCTTGAGTTCAATTGTCTCAAAAGGGAAGCTTATTTTATTCAGGCTCCGCTTTCAGGGGGCACGTCTGCAGTTGCGCTACAACCAGTTTATTCAGCTGATTATTGAATTACTTGTACAACGCTGGCTGCTGAACGGCGATTCCCTGTTGAATTATATCAACAAGACCCAACCTTATTTACGGCAAGAAAAACAAGCTTTGCTTGACCGGTGTTCAGGGCGGAAAGTCATTTATTTCACCTTTCGCACTCTTCATTTTCTGGATTGGTTTGCTCCAATTGATTTGGCTCTGGAGCGGTGTTTCCCGGAAAAATATGAAGTTTTTTATATCGATTTTTCCACAACCTTGCATCGAATTGGCAAAGGATTCGAATACCTCCGCTTTTGCCGACTAGTCGAAGAACGCCTGCTGCAACTCAACATTTCACCATTGCGTCATTTTTCACATGAAGTATTAGCAGAATTTTCATCTTTTCCTGAAGCTGCAGTACATGTGACATGTGAGTCAATCCGGCAGGAAACATTCTCTGTACCGGAACGCATCTACCTCCCGCACTATGCACTGCCTAAAGCTATTGATCTGGAACTGCCGAAAAATATTCGCTTCAACCGCGTTTTCCTGCCCACTCATCCACCCTACAGCTATGGACAACTCAATGGTAGTGCCGCCTTAGGTGGCGGTCGGCAGTTTCAGGAAAATATACGCATTCACCATGTGGGTTATCCAAAACTGCACGCTGCTTCCAGCCCTGTAAACTGTTTCCCTGATTCTGACCATCCAGTTGTGCTTTATGCACCTTCATTGGAACTTAGCTTGTTGTTTGACGCACTGGGCAGAGGACTTCTCGAAATTTTTAACAAGATGTCCCACTGCAATTTTGTGATCAAACTGCATCCCTCACTTGCCTCACGCAGACATTACGTTACTGCATTTATGCGTCAAGAGCTAAAAGGTGCTGAGCACATTCACTTTGATGAACTGTCCGGCATTCAAAATTTAGCCGGAGAATCCTCACTCTTAATCACAGATTTTGGCAGTATGGGTGGAGAGTACCGCCTGGGATTCAGTAAACGGGTCGTTTTTCTGAAAACTCCTGCTGAATATGAAGGTGGCGCGGATTTACAATTCAGAGATGATTTTGCAGATGCGGTATGTGAAGTGGAGGATTTGGAGAATGCGATTGAGGCGGTTTTGAAAAAAGGTGTACTTTCTGATTCAGAACTCCAGAATATGCGTCAGCAGGTACTTAGTTTTTCCGCAGCGGCAGATGATGAAGCCGCCCGGACTATCAATGAAATCTGTTCAGCTTCCTGAATTTTCTTCCCGATTCACCAAATCCGGTGAAAAAGCCGGCATACAGACCGACCAATATTCTGCTTCTTCATCAAAAGGATTTGAATAACGAACTCTGGCACCTTTTCGGACAAGCAAAGACTCACCAACATTTAGCGTAACAGTTTCACCGTCAATCTCAA
>DTUH01000131.1:12625-12861 GCA_012964265.1 Candidatus Lambdaproteobacteria bacterium | reverse complement strand
TAAAACAGCATTACCGCAAAAATTGTGTTAAAGTGAAACCAAACTCTAACCTTTAAATATATGAGAAATGATTACAACTTTCAAGACGAAGATTATTCATTCCTTTTATAGTATTGCGGACAGAACCGCGGACTCAACTCTGCGTATTCTGCCGATTTACTTGATCTGCTTAGTGTGTGTTGTATTTTTTGGGTAATGCCGAAGGCATTGAGGCCGCATCGCAGGGTTATTTTGGT
>DTUH01000131.1:0-12615 GCA_012964265.1 Candidatus Lambdaproteobacteria bacterium | reverse complement strand
GGCAGATTCTCAACTCCTTAAGTTCTTCAACAGTATTTTTTGTAAAATTTGTGGAAAATGGGAAGGCCTTTGCTCAAGAAGAAGCACCTCAAAAATGTGTAGAATTAATAGATCCAAATACTGTTGAAGAACTTAAGGAGTTGAGAATCTGCCTCAAAAAATTAAATATTGAAAGGGGTGTTGGCAGAGGCAGCCAAATCATTAAGAGATCCTACGAAGGATCATTGAATCTAATGGAAAAAATTAATATGAGTACTGACAAAAAATCTTCCAAAAAGCTCACAGAGAAATCGTGAAGGGTGCGGAATTCTGCCAATTTGTAAAAATAAATCAAGTAATAACGAGTTTGAGTAATACCTCAGTTCGAGGTCAAAAAGTGTTTCTTTTACTCAAATAAATCTTAAATCAAATCAAACCTCTATCTTATTTAGTTAATCATAATGGAACGTCCTTTGAAGTTTATTTTTGAAGATATTGTGTTTGGACCTTTGTTCCTTTTGACTTTATTATCAATTGCTCTGATCTTGTTGTTTCGACATAGGCATTATCTAAAACTTGCATTTCGCATTTTGTTAGGAAGCTGGATTATCCTTTTGCTTGGAAGCAACACACTGTTTTTTCAAGCAATTTACTTTCCTCTAAAATATTTGACGCCAAAAAGTGGAAAACATTTCAGTGATGCGATCGTTGTGGCCTCTGCCGGAGTTCATGGATCGGGAGCACCATCGCCAGGCTCAGCCTTGAGAGCTCACGCGGCGGCCAGATTATATTTAGAAGGGGTGGCACCCATTGTTATTATTACCGGCGGTGTAACTGATCCGTATCTTCCTCCGGTAAACATTAAAGGGATGGCCATTATTCTCAGAGGAATGGGAGTTCCTTCTGATAACATTATCATCGAAAATCATTCAGCAGATACATATGGAAATGGAATAGAGACCTTAAAAATATTGAATCGTTTAGAATTAAAATCTGTTCTGCTGGTTTCTCATGATTACCATTTATTTCGTCTCGTTTCTGTTTTTGAAAAATTAGGAATTAAGGCCTATGCCTTTGCGGCAAACAAGTCGTATCCCAAAGATTCAATCCCCTGGTGGCGCCACTTTGACTGGGCAAATTTTAATCGTATCCAGACAATTGCACACGAATATTTTGGGTTGCTGAGTTATAAGTTATCAGGTTGGATATAAGCGGAAAATCTCATCCCAAAATTATGCCTAAACGTAGCGATATAAAAACTGTATTACTAATAGGATCCGGTCCCATCGTGATTGGACAAGCCTGCGAATTTGATTACAGTGGTACTCAAGCCTGTAAAGCTCTCAAAGAAGAGGGCTACCGCGTTGTATTGATCAACAGCAATCCTGCCACAATCATGACAGATCCTGGACTGGTGGACGCAACATATGTAGAACCCATTACCCTTAAAACTCTGGAATCGATAATTGAACAGGAAAAACCCGATGTGATCTTGCCCACCATGGGAGGTCAGACTGCGCTCAATATGGCAATTCAACTTCATGAACAGGGTGTGCTGAAAAGATTTGGTGTGGAGTTGATCGGCGCTTCCATTGATGCAATTAACAAGGCTGAAAATCGTGAATTGTTCCGGGAAGCGATGAAAAAAATTGGGGTTGAAATGCCAACCAGTACAATTGTGCATTCTCTTGATGAAGTATCGACTTTAGCAGAAGCCCATCCATTTCCATTCATTATCAGACCTTCTTTTACTTTAGGAGGGGCAGGAGGTGGAATTGCCCGTAATCTAGAAGAATTAACAAGTATCGTCTCGCGTGGTTTAGCACTTTCCCCAACCAATGAGGTATTGGTTGAGCAATCAATTATTGGCTGGAAAGAATACGAGCTTGAAGTCATGCGTGATCATAAAGATAACGTTGTCATTATTTGTTCAATTGAAAATCTCGACCCAATGGGCGTACATACCGGCGACAGTATCACCGTTGCTCCTGCACAGACACTGACTGATTGGGAATACCAAAATCTCCGCGATATGTCGATCAAAATCATGAGGGAAATTGGTGTTGATACTGGAGGTTCAAACGTACAATTTGCAGTGAATCCGGTAGATGGAAAAATTCTTGTGATTGAAATGAATCCAAGAGTTTCCCGTAGTTCGGCACTTGCTTCAAAAGCCACCGGATTCCCAATTGCAAAAATTGCTACGAAATTAGCAATTGGTTATACGCTGGACGAAATTCCGAACGACATTACAAAAAAAACGCCAGCCTCCTTTGAACCGTCTATTGATTATGTAGTGACAAAAATTCCTAGGTTTGCTTTTGAAAAATTTCCCATGTCTGAAAATCGTCTCGGCACGCAGATGCAGTCTGTTGGGGAAGTTATGGCCATTGGCCGGACATTTCGGGAATCTTTTCAAAAAGCTTTGCGATCACTGGAAACTGGACATACTGGACTAAACCCTCCGGATTATGCGGATGATTATAAAACTCCGGAAGAGATTTTGGATGAACAACTTCAAACAGTCAGCAGCAACCGAATCTGGTATGTTGCTGATGCAATGAGGCTAGGCTGGACGGATGAGGCTCTTTATAGACTTACCGGAATCGATCCCTGGTTTTTGTGGCAAATCCGGAGCTTGGTTGAAGAAGAAGAAGTTATCCTGCAAAGCGACATTTCAGAAATTTCACCTGTTAAATTGAGGAATTGGAAAAGGTTGGGATTTTCTGATCAACGCATTGCAGAATTACTGAAAGTGGCAGAAAGCCGAATTTATAATATGCGCTATGAATGGAATGTGCTGCCAGTTTTCAAACAAGTGGATACCTGCGCTGCTGAATTTGCGTCAGAAACACCTTATTATTATTCCACCTATGGGGAAGAAAATGAGTCGCTTCCCACAGAAACAGCAAAAGTCCTAATTTTGGGTTCAGGCCCTAACCGTATCGGTCAAGGGATTGAGTTTGATTATTGTTGTGTTCATGCGGCAAGGGCAGTTCAGGAACTTGGGTATGAGGCGATAATGCTAAACTGTAATCCGGAAACTGTAAGTACCGATTATGATACTTCAGATCGACTTTATTTTGAGCCGATCACATTTGAAGATGTAATGCATGTTATCGATCTGGAACGGCCTATTGGTGTCATTGTACAACTCGGAGGGCAAACACCGCTTAAACTGGCAAAACAACTCAATGACGCGGGGATTCGTCTGCTCGGTACACCTTTCGAAAGTATTGACCGTGCTGAAGATAGGGAAAAATTTGCCGCCATGTTGAAAAAACTGAAGCTGAAACAACCACGTAATGGGTTGGCACGTTCACTTCAGGATGCAGAAAAAATTGCTGCTAAGATAAGTTATCCAATTCTGGTACGTCCCTCTTATGTCCTTGGAGGACGAGCGATGATGGTTGCAGAATCAAAAATTCAGCTCGCAGAATATTTTAAAGAAGCAATCCAGGTTTCTCCGGAACATCCTGTTTTGATAGACCAATTTTTGCAGGGTGCTGTTGAAATTGATATGGACCTGCTTGGTGACGGTATTAATTCGGAATTGGGTGGAATCTTGGAACACGTAGAACGCGCGGGGATTCATTCTGGTGACAGTGCCTGTATTTTGCCGCCACAAAACCTGACTTCTGATGTGTTGCGCAGATTGGAAGAGCAAGGTAAAGCCTTGGCCAAAGAACTTCAGGTGAAAGGTTTAATGAATATCCAATTTGCTGTCAAAGATGATGAGATTTTTCTGATTGAAGTTAATCCGCGGTCTTCAAGGACAGTTCCGTTTGTCAGCAAAGCCATTGGTCACCCCTTGGCAAAATATGCAACATGGCTGATGCTCGGACTTAATTTAAGTGAAATTGGATTTTCATATGAGGTGCCGGAAACCGTTTCGGTTAAGGAAACAGTATTCCCTTTTGTCAGTTTTGCCGGAGCAGATACAGAACTTGGTCCTGAAATGAAGTCAACAGGTGAAGTGATGGGACGTGGTAAGAACCTGGAAGAAGCTTTCATTAAAGCCCAAATTGCGGCCTATCAATCAGAAATAAAGCAAGGTCACGTATTTATCGGAGTTACAGATCGTGACAAGCAGGGAATAATTCCTGCGGCATTTGAATTTCAGAAAGCAGGACGAAAAATTTTAGCAACAGCAGGAACTTATAAAGTACTGGAAAACGCAGGTGTAACTAATCTTGAAAAAACCAGCTTGAACCGCAAAGAAGAGGGAAACATTTTTGACTACCTTGACCGCAAAGAGGTGGCACTGATTGTTAACACTACCCGACCTAGAAAACGATCGATAGATTCAACACATATTCGGAGAGTGGCTCTTTTGCATAACCTGCCTTATTTCACAACTGTGGAAGGAACGCTCAATTTAGCACGCGCATTAGTTGCAACCGATTCCGGTAAAAAACTCAACTTTCAGCCGCTGAAACTACCTAACTAAATATATTCTGAACTCAGAGTTCAGTACCTAGTATTTTCGGAATTCTTCTGCCATTCCAAATATCCACGCTGAAGAAATATTTTTTGTTGCTGATAATCAGGCTTTGACAGTCGTCCTAACGCAAAATCATCTTCTAAATCACTTAATGCAGAAAGCCAGGAATCTGCTTGACTAAAATCCAACTCAGTAATACCTGGAAGTTCATAGCTCTGTAGTTTACTCCAAAAAAGAGGATAAGCAATTGCTACGACAGATATTACGATTATCAAAAACATAAATAGCCAAATCATCTTTTCCCATTTCCAAATATAAATTCTCAATACATTGATATAATTAATCTTATGTTACAGAAGAAAGATATTTAATTAAAAAATATTTTTAAGCCGCGTTTGTGAATGAGATTTTGCACTCAGGCAGGACTAACTCCAGATACTCCAGCACCTCTGCCTGATTCATCATTTCTTCAAAACGAATTATCTGCTTTTCCAAATACCAGTAGCCAACCAAACACTCGAATCCGGTTGCTGCACGATATTCCCGTATAGTTGCATGTTTTGGAGGAGAAATGGTTTTCCCGTTGCGCCCCAAGCGGAAAATATTTCCTTCTTCGACTGTCAGGTGAGGTTCTATCAGCTTCGCGAGCTGAGCCTGGGTTTGGCAGCGGACCCATTGAACTACGTGTTGGTGAACGAGTCTTCGATTTTGTACACGTTGCAAAATCTTTTGGCGGCACCACAATTCAAAAAAAGCGTCTCCTAAATAAGCTAAAGAAAAAGACGAATGCTCTTTTACAGGAATTATAGGTTCTGCTTTAAAATGTGTTGTGTTCACCAGTTGCTGTCTTGTTTACAGATGATTTTATTTTCACGAATACGGAATTCTCCGTCCACCACAGTACGTCGGTCGAGGATCTTGCTTTCACGTTCTTTTAGTGAAACTCCAAAGCTGCCATCTTTACGTAAAACAATTTCTGCACCGGGTTTTGCGTAAAAAATTTCTATACCTCTGTCTATAACTCTTTGAGAATTAATATTTTCTGGAATTGTGGTCTCTGGTGTTTTAGACAGACGAACAGAACGGTTTTCACCATCACCGGTAGATTCAGACGAAAGTTTGTAGTCAGCTCCAATTTTATGCACCATTCTTCTGCGGTATGCGTTCATCGGTTCCATTTGCAGAAATGTTTCATCCGACTTGATGAAGCGCACAATTGCCGTGTTCACATCCGTCAACAATTCCTGATCAGAACTGCTCAATTCCATATCATCAATCATGAGTATTTTATAACAAGGTCACTCCACGACAAAACTGCCGGAAAAATTCAGTAGTTTTGAAGTGCTTTAGTTTGTTTTTAGTAGTCTGGTTTTTGTAATATAAATTGCACTTTGAAAGCAGTCACAGAAATTTTAACTTAAGCATCATAAGTTCGCGGCGACTCGGCTGCTTCTGTTTGTGGAAGGATAGTAACTTCAGGACTTTCCACTTCAGTTGTTTCTGCGGTCTCAGCTTCAGCATCTATGACTGGGGTTGGCAGATGTTCAAGGGCAACTCCCAATACTTCCTCAACTGTTTGTACGGGAATTATTTCCAAACCCTTTTGAATCTCATCCGGGATTTCACTGAGGTTTTTTTTATTTTTGTGTGGAATCATTACAGTGGAGATTATGCCGCGTTTTGCAGCAAGAAGTTTTTCTTTTAGGCCGCCAATTGCTAAGACTTTGCCGCGCAATGTAATTTCTCCGGTCATTGCAACATCCTTCCGAACCGGAATGGAGGTAAATGCACTGACTAATGAAGTGGCAATAGTAACTCCTGCGGAAGGTCCGTCTTTGGGAACTGCTCCAGCAGGGACGTGAATGTGAATGTCTGTTTTTTCAAAAACGGTGGAAAATATACCCAATCGATTGGCATTCGTGCGTACATAACTCAAGGCTGCCTGAGCGGATTCCTTCATGACGTCACCGAGTTTTCCAGTCAACTGTAATTTACCGGTACCTTTCATAATATTCACTTCAGTCACTAAAAGTTCGCCTCCGGCTTGTGTCCATGCTAATCCGCACGTGGTGCCAATTTCATTTTGCTCTTCCGCTGTCCCATGTTTGTAACGAGGTACTCCTAAAAATTTGTGGACACGATTTGGAGTAACTACAACTTTTTTGAGATTAGTCTTCTTTACCAGTTGTGTTGCGACTTTTCGGCAAGTTTTTGCGATTTCCCGCTCAAGATTTCGGACTCCGGCTTCTCTGGTATAACTGCGGATAATATCCAAAATGGCCTTGTGCTGAAACTGGATTCGTTTAGAAGTCAGGCCATTTTCATCTATTTGTTTGGGAAGAAGATGCTCGCGTGCGATGTGTTCTTTTTCCAACTCTGTGTAGCCGGAAAGTCGGATAACTTCCATCCGATCTTTCAGGGCAGGCGGAATATTCTGTTGGACATTTGCTGTACAGAAAAATAAGACATCCGAAACATCAAATTCTACTTCAAGGTAATGATCCATGAAAGTATGGTTTTGTTCAGGGTCAAGCACTTCCAATAAAGCAGCTGCAGGATCTCCCATCACGCCATAAGACATTTTGTCAATTTCGTCAAAAAGCAGCAACGGATTTTTGAATTTTACTTTCCGCAAAGATTGAATAACTTTTCCGGGCATTGCACCAATGTATGTCCGGCGATGTCCCCTGATTTCCGCTTCGTCACGGACTCCACCCAGACTCACGTGGGCAAATTTTCTTCCTAAGGCTTCAGCTACAGAGCGTGCCAGGGATGTTTTTCCGACACCAGGTGGTCCAACCAGACAAATTATCGGTCCTTTCATCTTGCCCACCTGCTGAGCTACAGCAAGGTATTCGACGATACGTTCTTTGACTTTCTCCAAACCGTAGTGCCTTGCGTCCAGAACTTTTTCTGCTTTTTCGAGGTTAAAATTATCTTCCGTCTTTTCTGCCCACGGCATGCTGAGCAGCCAGTCTATGTAATTTCTTACGACATTCGCTTCAGAAGACATGGAAGGCATCATTTTGAGTTTTTGCAGTTCCTTTTCAGCCATTTCTTTGGCTTCAACAGAAAGCTCCATTTCCTCAATCTTTTTAGCATACTCCTCCATTTCAGCTTTACCGTCTTCACCATGTCCCAATTCTTTCTGGATGGCCTTGACTTGCTCATTGAGGTAGTATTCTTTTTGTGTGCGGCCAATTTGCCCCTGGACCCGTTCCTTTAGTTTTCGTTCTACTTTTTTAAATTCTTTTTCCTCCAACATCCGTCCATAGACTATTTCCAATCGTTTTTTAGGATCACTGTTTTCCAGTAAATCCTGCTTTTTTTGCAAATCCATATTAAGGAGTGGAGCAATGCGGTCAGCCAGTATGTGCGGATCTTCTGAGTCAATGGACAACTTTTCAATACCTTCGGTTCGACGTTTCACGTCTTTGAGGTAGCGTTTGAATTCAGCGCGGACATTTTTACTGAGAGCCAGTAATTCCGGTGTATGTGAAACTTGTTCCGGGATTGGTTCTACAACTGCGGCAAAATGTGGTTCTTCCATATGAGCTTCAATGAGGCGACCTCGGGTTTTTGCTTCAAAGAGTGCTTTTATAGTTCCATTGTGGAGACGCATGATCTGCAAAACCTTACCTATGGTTCCAACACGAAACAGATCTTTTGCTTCAGGTTCTTCTATGAGGGGGTCTTCCTGGGCCACAACAAAAATTCGACGATCACCTTCAAGGGCTTTTTCCAGTGAGGCAATGGAGAGTGAACGGCCGATGAAAAAAGGCGCCGTCATTTGAGGAAAGACCACAATATCACGCATTGGCAGCATTGGCAGCGCAATTTGTTTTGGTTCAGTAGTTTTTTCCTGGACGCCACCGGGCATAAACCTCCTTTAATTGAGTTTGATGAGTCTAGTCAATAAATATGACTGGTAATTGAGAACTGAAAGAAAACAATTCCTATACATAATCTTAATACAAAAATAGTAAACTTCCAAGCAGAGATATTTTTAATACTTTATCGATTATCTTTTGAAATATCAAGTAATCAAGTTACTGCAGTTTAATTTTGATGGTCAAGTAGAAAGTAAAAAAAGTGTTATGTCAATCTGAGTGGGAAAATGATTGCAATTGTTTTCATTTAGATTTCACAGATTGTTGAAATGAGAAATCGTGTTTTTTAGACTTTTTACTAGCTAAAATTATAATCACGCATTTACAAAGGAGGCATTGCGGTAGCACTCATTTCCACACAGATTTTGTTGTCCTCGTTGTAGCGGTTAACTTCCTGAAATTTTTTGCGGTGATTTTGATTTCCTATCACGCTACGCAGGTGAAATTCGGCAGAACGCATTGCTCCGGAAACGGCATCTTGAGCAAATAGCGCGCAGGCTCGGCTTTTAACAATGACGTCAAGATTTCCGCGGTCAACTACCTTGAATTGTGGATCATAAATAGTCTTAAAATATTCACCCTTTGGGGAACAGGCACTGAACAAAATGCCGATCCAAACTAATAACAGAATTATACGTAACATTATTTTCTTTAGTGTAGGCTTGACAACTCTTGAGTCGTTCTCCAAACTAGCATTAACGGCATTGTAGCATTCATGGCCTCTAAATGAGTTTGTCCATTAATAACTTCCATTAAAAAATTTAACTAGTGCAACCTTCATGCAGATCACACAGTCTAAACAATTATTTTCTCGTGCGCAGCAAAGAATTCCGGGTGGCGTAAACAGTCCTGTCCGTGCATTCAAATCTGTAAACATGACGCCGCTTTTTATCACACGTGGTCTAGGCTCAAAAATTTATGATGCTGATGGAAACGAATATATTGACTATGTTGGTTCTTGGGGGCCAATGATTTTAGGACATGCGCACGAAGAAGTTGTCAGGAAACTTGAGGAAATTCTCCGGAACGGAACTTCGTTTGGCGCTCCAACTGAGGGTGAAATTCTGTTGGCAGAAATGGTCTGTGAGGCAGTGCCAAGTGTAGAAATGCTGCGCTTGGTTAACTCCGGAACAGAAGCTTCTATGTCCGCACTTCGTGTCGCTCGTGGTTATACCGGTCGCGATAAAATAATCAAATTTGAAGGCTGTTATCACGGCTGTGTTGATCCTCTGCTGGTTCAGGCGGGATCTGGAGCGATGACTTTAGGAATTCCAGATTCACCCGGAATTCCTGCGGCTTTTGTAGAACTGACTCTTCAGGCGAAATTCAATGATCTGGATTCTGTCATCAAACTGGCTGAAGAAAATTTCCATGAAATTGCCGCCATAATTCTGGAACCTGTTGCCGGCAATATGGGAATGATTCCGCCGGTTCATGGTTTTTTAAGGGGCTTACGTGACTTATGTGACCGTGAAGGTATTTTGCTTATTTTTGATGAAGTGATGAGTGGTTTCCGTGTTGATTACGGAGGAGCCCAAAATATATTTGGAATAGTTCCGGATATAAGTATTTTTGGAAAAATAATTGGCGGAGGACTTCCGGTTGGTGCTTATGGAGGACGTCAGGATATCATGCTTCAAGTTGCTCCTGCAGGGTCAATTTATCAGGCAGGTACCCTGTCCGGAAATCCACTTGCGGTTGGGGCTGGTTTAACAACTTTGGACATATTGAAAGAGCAAAATCCTTATCCGGATCTGGGTCAAAAAACCGCATGGCTTTCCGGAGAGTTTAAATCTGCGGCGGAATCTGCCGGGGTCCCGTTTCAGACCCAGGCCATGGGTGGAATGTTTGGTTTTTTCTTTTCAGAAAACCCAGTACATAATTTTCAGCAAGCCCTCAAGACGGATACGGAACAATTTAACCGTTTTTTCCGGAGTATGTTGAAACAGGGGATTTATTTGGCACCTTCCGCTTTTGAATCTCTTTTTGTTTCAACTACTCATTCTGAGGAAGATCTGGAGCGAACCGTCACGGCATTTCGTAAGGCACTGCGGGACGAATGAGATCAATGAGAGTTTGGATCAAAGCTTAGAATTTGCTTCCGTAAAGCAAATTTATTTCCAGCTGGATCCGGGTTTTTCGTCGGGGTGAGTGATTTCGCTGATACGTACACCAAAACGGTCATTGATCACGACAACCTCTCCGCGAGCAATTAGACGGTCTCCGATTAATACGTCAATTGTTGAACCGACGATTTTGTCTAACATCACCACAGTACCCTGTTTCCAGAGCATTACCTCGTTCAGGGAAATGTCTGTACGGGCAATTTCAGCCTGCATTACATGAGGAGCGTCTGCCAAGAAACTTAGTTTATGTAGTGTGGATTCCTGCTCGGGAGAATCATCATTCATTAGCGGTTTTATTTAAATGCTAAATTTAAATAGTTGACTTGTTTCATTAATCATGCGATTATCAGACAAGTTCGATCTAATATAAGCTGCAATTCATATTTAGCAGTCTATCGACCAGTGACACAATAAACAGGAGCGCGCAATGTTTGGTTTAGGCATTTGGGAACTTTTAATAGTTTTGGCAATCATCGTAGTTTTATTTGGAGCAAAACGTTTGCCTCTGATTGGTGAGGGACTCGGCGGAATGATTACCAACTTTAAAAGTGCAACCAGAAAAAACAAAGAAGAACAAGCAAAAATTGATGAAAATACTACTGTAACCAAAGAGGAAAACAGCTGAACGCAGAGTTTATTTTTTAGGTTTGGGACGAATCACAAGGTTCATACTGACTTTTAGTTCTTTGAGTCGAGCGATGATTGGAACTATTGACCCGTAATTGACTCTTTCGTCAGCTTCCACATCAACAAGCCAAGGCTGTTTCTGGCCCTTAGTCCATTGCTTAATTTTATCTTCAAGTACTCTCTGACTCTTTTCCTTGGTGCTTCCTCCGATACGCGTGTTTCCTAAATACAACACACCGGACTTGTCTATCACCACCCTCAGCGGTTGCTGCATGGGTTTCATTTTGTCCTGGTTGTAACTGTCTTCGGGCAGGTCAACCTGAATCACATGGTTAACGATAGGAGCCGTTACCATAAAGATGATCAGCAACACCAGCAGGACATCCACAAAAGGTGTGACGTTTATGTCGCTCAGCGGTTCATTCTGTTCCCAGGAGTCTCCCATGCACTATCCATTCAAAACGATTAGTAAGTTCCATGCCATAATTTCGCATGGTATTTGCCAGAACACGTGTCTGATTACGGAAAGAGTTGTAGGCCATTAAAGCAGGGATTGCAGCAAGTAATCCTGCGGCCGTAGCAACCAAAGCCTCAGAAATACCGGGAGCAACCGAAGCAAGACTCGTCACGCCCGTAGTTCCGATACTCTGAAATGAATTGATAATTCCGAGTACTGTTCCGAATAAACCTATAAAGGGGGCAGCGCTTGAAACGGTTGCCAGAATGTTTAAACGATTTTCTATGAAAGCGTATCTTTCATTGATATTCTGTTCAATCACTCTTTGCAGTTGCTGACTAAGATGTGGCAGCATTGATGTATTTTCTGTGATATCAGGCGCAGAGAGCTGAATGCGTTGACTCATTCGGGCTACTTCCTGATAAGTCGCAGAGTACATGGATGCAAAAGCTGAATAAGGGAAATCAGCAGAAACTTTCTTGATTTGATTAAGACTGGATTCGTTGAGGTAGATTTGGTAGAACTTTTGATTTTCTTTGCGGATATTGTAGTACTGAAGTGCCTTGATAAGAATGACGGCCCAGGATAGGGCCGACATCAAGGCTAATATGAATATGACTAGCTTCGCAATTATACTGCCACTCAGCACCATCCCAATTATGCTCGATTCGCCTAGCCATTCGGTGAGCATAATTCAAAGTGCAGTCAAAGTTCGTGACAGAGTAGCAATGCGTTTACTACAAGCGGGTGAACTCTACCCGTCGATTTTTCCCCCAGGCAATTTCGTTGCTGTAAGGAACTGCGGGACGTTCTTCACCGAAACTTACCATCGTAAATTGTGATTGAGTGGCACCAAGGTCGACCAGGTAGTCAAAGACAGCCTTAGCCCGCCGTTCACCTAAAGCGAGATTGTATTCATTTGTGCCACGTTCATCACAGTGACCTTCCAATTGAATTTGGACATCCGGATTTTCAACAATCCATTCAAAATTTTTCTGAATGACTTCCGCAAAGTCTTGGGTGATCTCGCTCTTGTCGTAGTCAAAGTAGACCAATTCCATTTCAAAAATTGCAGTATCCGACTCTTCAGGC
>DTUH01000130.1 GCA_012964265.1 Candidatus Lambdaproteobacteria bacterium | reverse complement strand
GAAACACTTCAGGCGCCTGTTACCACTTGTCGGCAGTTTATAGCCGGGAAGATCCAATTCTGTTGTGAAATCCTCATCCCATTCTGCAGAGACTACATCTTTGGGCAAATCTACCAGGACAGGTCCAGGACGACCTGTTGAAGCAAGGTGGAAGGCTTCTTTAACAACTCTTGCTAAATCTTTAACATCCCTAACCAGATAGCTGTGTTTGACTACCGGCATAGTGACACCAAACACGTCAGCCTCCTGAAAAGCATCTTTACCTAAATTGGGTGTAATAGTTTGACCCGTTAAGATCACAAGCGGAACGGAATCCATGTGAGCTGTAAGTATTCCGGTAACGGTGTTGGTTGCTCCCGGTCCGGAGGTCACCAGGACAACTCCGGTTTTTCCGGTAACTTTTGCATAGCCGTCAGCCATGTGTGTCGCACCTTGTTCGTGACGTACCAAAATAATTTTTAATTCTGGAGCATCCACAAGTGCATCAAATATTGGCATACAGGCACCTCCGGGATATCCGAAAATGTACTCAACACCTTGTTTTTTTAAAACTTCAACTACTATATGAGCGCCGTTCATACGCTTTTTCATGTTCATGGTTTAAAATATTGTCTAGTTTGACTTAAAATATATCACTTCTTGACTCTATCTGCAAGCATAAACGCATACATTGCAAAATAAATTTAAATAATAACATCCGTTTAAAAAATGAGTTGTCATTTATAAGAATAAAATGGACTTAATTATAGTAAAGCTCTAAAACGACAGTCAACATTAAGGATATATTGCAAAATATAGCTGGTTTTGCTAACAAAAAATTATGATTCGTACAGAAAGCACAAAGCATTTACACAAAAAAATACCTATGAAAGACGAATTTTATTGATTTTTTAACAGTATTTGGTAGAACTAACACACGGATTATTTAGACTGCTCATCATAAAAAGAGGTTTAATTTGTTTTCTAAAGACATTCAGACTCAGGTGGACAAACTACTGAGCCGTTATCCCATCAGACAAAATGCGCTGATTCCAATTTTACTTCTGGCCCAGAGTGAGAATGAAGGCTGGCTGACTGAGTTGTGGATGCAGCACGTCGCGGATATTTGTGAAGTGCCGCTGACACACGTAGAAGGTGTGGTGACCTTTTATACCATGTTTCGTTTGAAACCCCCCGGAAAATACCATTTGCAGGTTTGTACTTGCGTGCCGTGCTGTCTTGTCGGCGGAACAGAGTTGTTGGAACACACGGAAAAAATACTGGACATTCACGCAGGCCATACTACAGATGACGGCGTATTCAGCATTGAAGAAATGGAGTGCATTGGAGCGTGCAGTTTTGCACCTGCGATAATTGTCAATGAAGACTACCATGAGCAGGTAACTCCGGAAAAAATGGATAAAATGATTGATGAATTGAGACAGTAAAAAATGTTAGAAGAAACTCTTGTTCTTTTCAAAAATATTCGAAATACCAAATACGACAAGTCTTTGGCTGCTTATAAAAAATCCGGTGGTTATAAGTCTTTGAAAAAAGTATTTGGAATGAAGCCCGAAGACGTCGTTCAGGAAGTCAAAGAGTCCGGAATACGTGGACGAGGCGGAGCCGGTTTTCCAACAGGTCTGAAATGGAGTTTCATGGCTAAAGGAACCGGAAAACCAAGTTATCTTGTTGCCAACGCGGATGAATCTGAACCGGGAACCTGCAAGGACCGCGAACTGATGCTCAAAGATCCGCACCTTTTTTTGGAAGGTATGATGATCGGCTGCTACGCAGTCGGCTGTCATCACGGTTACATTTATGTTCGTGGCGAATTTTTTCCCTCCATCAAAATCTTGAATGCCGCAGTAGATGAATTATATGCAGACGGGCTTCTCGGACCTGATCCACTGGGCAGCGGTTTTAATTTGGACCTCACTATTCACACCGGTGCCGGTGCATATATTTGCGGGGAGGAATCTGCCCTGCTGGATTCGTTGGAAGGCAAACGAGGGCAACCTCGAGTCAAACCGCCTTTCCCCGCAGTTTCAGGTTTTAACGGATGCCCGACGAGTGTGAACAATGTTGAAACGCTGGCCTGTATGCCTTTTATATTTAGCGAAGGAGGAGTGGACGCTTTCAAAAGTTTTGGTCCACAAAATAATTCAGGCACTCATTTAGTCAGTTTAAGCGGTCATGTCAATCGGCCAGGAGTTTATGAGTTGAGGATGGACGTAAATATGAAAGACATTATTTACGACATCGGTGGAGGCATACGGAACGGAAAGAAGCTCAAAGGAGTTATTCCCGGGGGCTCGTCATCTCCGGTCATGAAAGCAGATGAAGTGGATGTTCTGTATAATTTTGATGATTTGGCTAAAATAGGTGCCATGATGGGGTCTGCGGCAATTATGGTTTTTGATGAAGACACTGATATAGTAAAATTACTTCATCGCATTACCCGTTTTTATGCACATGAATCCTGCGGCCAATGTACTCCCTGTCGCGAAGGAACTCAATGGACAAAGCAAATTGTCCGGGACTTTCTCAGCGGAAACGGAAGTGAAGAAAAATTGAAACGTCTTGACAGAGTCGGCGGAAACATGTTGGGTACCTCTCTTTGCGCTTTGGGTGATGCCGCCGCAATGCCGATTCAAAGTTTTGTAAACAAATTTCCGGAGGAATTCCGGAAATATTATGCCACTGCTTAACGAGTTTTCCATGCCTGAATTTCATATTGATGGTGAGCCGGTTGAATTTGAACCCGGTGAAAAAATTATTTCTGCAGCTTTACGCTGTGGAAAAGTTATACCTCATTATTGCTACCATCCCGGAATGTCTGTAGTCGCCACCTGCAGGATGTGTCTGGTTGACGTGACCGATCTGGGTAATGGCCACCCAGCGCCAAAACTCCAAACCGCCTGTTCAATGGATGCCGCGGAAGGGATGAAGATCGAAACTCTCAATCAAAAAGTTGAAGAGGGCCGTAAACTTGTCAACGAGTTTCTGCTGGTGAATCACCCTCTTGATTGCCCAATTTGCGATCAGTCCGGAGAATGTGCCTTACAGGATTATGCCTTTGAATATGGTTCCGGAAAGTCGGAAATGGATTATTCTAAACGGGTAAGCGGTTGGCGTGACATTGGGACTTTTGTGGCGTTGGAACGCAACCGCTGTATTCAGTGTTCGCGCTGTGACCGTTTTACCAGGGAAATCACCGGAACAAACGAATTTGGCATGTTTAACCGCGGGCATGAACTGACTGTGGATACCTATGCCGACAGACCGATGACGAATAAATTTCAGGGAAATATGGCAGACATCTGTCCGGTTGGCGCCATTACCGAAAAGGAATTCCGCTTCAAGCGAAGAGTTTGGAAACTGAAAAAAAATCATTCAATTTGTACGGGATGTTCTACCGGCTGCAATGTCACTATTGAACATGACCGTAATGAAATTTTCCGGCTCAAGCCTCACGAAAACCAAAGCGTCAATAAGTGGTGGTTGTGTGATGAGGGACGTTTGACATACCGCATGATGAACGAACGTAAAACAAGGATTCATCAACCGTTGGGTCGTGTTGACGGAAAACTTGAGGGAATTTCTTGGAATGAGGCGTACGGCGCAATTGCGGAACGAGTCAGTGAAATGTCGCCATTACCGCAAGAGGTGCTTGCACTGACCGATACTCATGCGAGTAACGAAGAGTTGTTTTTACTGCAAAAGCTTCTCAAAGATATCTTTTCTACAGAAAACATCTTTTGCCCTTTACCGAATTGGGAACAAAGTGAAAGTGATTTTTTCATCAATACCCTTATTACATCAGATAAAACTCCCAATCGGGCCGGAGCACTTGCTCTCAAGATCAAGGGTGATGCTAAAACTGCAAAACTTAAAAAAGCAGTTGAAAGTGATCCGAAAGTGGTTTTTGTTTTGGGCAATCCATTTGAAGCAGAATCGGAAATTCAGGAGCAATTAAAAAGAGCACAGTTAGTAGTGCACCTTGGTATTTTCCACAACTCATGGAGCGAGATTGCGGATGTTGTGCTTCCCGGACAATACTATTCTGAAAAAGATGGAACTTTTACAAATAAGAATCAGCGAGTACAGGCAACTGAAATTGCAGTACAGGCTTTGCGCAGGACTCGTCCGGAGTGGCAGATTATTGCGGAATTGTCAAAGGCACTGGGCCGAGAAAATACTTTCGCCAGTTCAGCACAAGTTTTTAATGCAATGACTCAGGAAGTAAAAGCATTCAAGGGACTCAGCTATGAAAATCTCGGTGGACTTGGTAGCGTGCTGACAAAAAAGACAAGAGACTCAGGAATGAAAGTGGTCAAGGCACAGATTTAGTTTTGTGTGAACTCAAAATTCTTTTCGTAACCGAAAAATGTTAATAATTTTCTACATTTTTGCCGCTCTGAGCGTACTGGGTGGATTGGGTGTTCTTTTTCTGCGGAATCCAATTCATTGCGCGCTTTCTCTGGTGGGCACATTTTTTTGTTTGGGCGCAATTTATGTGATGCTCAATGCAGAATTTGTGGCGGTCATTCAAGTTTTAGTTTATGCCGGCGCGATTATGGTTCTGTTCCTGTTTGTGCTGATGCTGCTCTCCTCAAAGGATTCTGAACAGTATGCCAACAAATGGCCCATAGGTAAAATCCTGGCGGGACTTCTCTCTTTGGGGATTTTTATACAAATTGCCGGTCTCTTCAATGCAGGTGAACTACAGCTTGGACCAAAGGGAGCATATCCTCTTGAGGTTGTAGAAGAAGTTGGTTCGATTGCGTTAATTGGCCGTCTGCTTTTTACAGACTATATTTTGTCATTTGAAATTATTGCCATTCTCCTGCTCGTTGCCGTAATTGGTGCGGTAGTGATTGCAAAACGACGTTTACAATGAAGCTGTTTACATGATTCCCATTGAACATATTTTGTTGTTAAGTGCAGTGCTTTTTACAATTGGAGTGCTGGGTGTAATGCTGCGTCGAAATGTTATAGTTATTTTCATGAGTATTGAACTGATGCTCAACGCAGTCAACTTATCGTTTGTGACCTTCGCCAGAAGTATGGATTCCATGACAGGTGTGATCTTCATCTTCTTTATCATCGTAGTTGCCGCGGCGGAAGCGGTGGTTGGACTTTCGATAATTCTTTCAATTTTTCGGACACGAAAAACGTTGAACATTGACGAATATAATTTATTAAAGTGGTAGCTATGTCGCAAATTTGGCTTGTACCCGCATTTCCTTTGCTGGGATTTTTGCTGAATGGATTTTTAGGGAAACGTTTCGGAGCACGTTTCGTGAGCTTTGTAGGCCCGCTGGCAATCGCGCTCTCGTTTGCCCAGTCGCTGGTCCTGTTTTTTCAAATGCTTGAGGCTGAAGGAAACATGCTCCGGGAACACCTTTACACTTGGATTGCGAGCGGAAATTTTGAAGCCGGAATCAACTTTCAGGTTGATCAGCTTTCCGGACTTTATTTGCTCGTAATCACTGGAGTCGGTTTTTTGATTCATGTCTATTCTGTGGGATACATGGACGGTGAATCCGGATACTACCGTTTTTTTGCCTATTTGAATTTGTTTGTATTTTTCATGCTGATTCTCGTACTTGGCGACAGCTTTTTACTGATGTTCGTCGGTTGGGAAGGAGTAGGTCTTTGTTCATACCTTTTGATCGGCTACTATTTTGAAAAAGATTCTGCTGCAGAAGCAGCCAAGAAAGCTTTTCTATTTAACAGGGTTGGAGATTTTGGAGTGCTGTCGGCAGTTTTGCTGATCTTTTTAGCTTTTGGTTCAATTGAATTCAGCACAATCAATGCTGAAGCAGCAACACGGCTGGAACTAGGCGGAGGGTTGGTAACAGCTATTACGTTGCTGCTCTTTCTTGGCGCTACAGGAAAATCAGCTCAAATTCCACTTTTTGTCTGGTTGCCGGACGCAATGGAAGGTCCTACTCCTGTTTCTGCTTTAATCCATGCCGCTACCATGGTTACTGCGGGTTTGTACATGGTTGCACGTTTGAGTCACTTGTTTGTGCTGGCGCCTTTCACGATGCACGTTATTGCAGTAGTTGGCGCAACCACCGCACTTATGGCGGCAACCATCGCCATCACGCAAACTGATATTAAGCGCGTATTGGCATATTCAACTGTCAGCCAGTTGGGTTACATGTTTTTGGCAATGGGAGTCGGTGCTTTCGGTGCAGGAGTTTTCCACGTCATGACACATGCTTTTTTTAAGGCACTTCTCTTTTTGGGTTCCGGATCGGTCATTCTGGCAATTCATCATGAACAGGATATGCGCAATATGGGAGCACTCAAAAGCAAACTGCCCATCACCTATATTACTATGCTGCTTGGTACATTGGCGATTTCCGGAGTTCCTTTTTTCTCCGGTTTTTTCAGCAAAGACGAAATTCTCTGGAAAGCATTCAGTTCTCCACTGGGAAGTCCGTGGTTCTGGGGAGTCGGTTTCCTTACTGCAGGTTTGACGGCATTTTATATGTTCCGGATGATATATCTGACATTTCATGGAGAATCCAGGGTGGATTCACATACTTTGGAACATGTACATGAGTCACCAATTTCGATAACCATTCCACTGATGATTCTCGCAGTGCTTGCAGTTACAGGGGGATTTTTTGGAGTTCCGCATCTATTTAATTTTTTCCCGAATGGAATGGAAAGTTACTTCCATGGTTTTTTTGCGGATATTCCAAGTGGTCATGGCAGTGTTGCAACAGAGTGGACACTAATGGCTTTTTCCGTGGGCTTTGCTTTGTTTGCGTGGTTTGTTGCCAGCAGACTGTATCATTCAGGATTTGATATTGCAGCCGGCTTACGAAGTAAATGGGAATGGGCCTATCAACTTTCACTCAACAAATGGTACATCGATGAGCTCTATAACGCGGTAATCATTCAACCGGGACGTCTCATCTCGACCCATTTACTCTGGCAGCTTTTCGACCAAAATGTGATTGACCGTGCGGTAAATACAACCGGAACGGTCGCACGTACGGTGGGAAATACCATCCGTCCCTTCCAAAACGGTTTAACACAGAATTACGCTCTCATCTTCACTCTTGGAACTTTCCTGATTCTCTGGTACGTGATGTAAAACTGCATTTGAGTTATTTTCTTCTGCAGCAAAGATAATTAAGCCAAAAACAAAGTCATGAAACATTTTCTGCCTCTTTTTCTGATAACCCTTTTTTGTGTAATCTCTCCTGCTCATGCACTTGAGATTGGTGTCGTAGATTTGAATGAAGCATTAAATCGATCTGAAGCAGGCATTCGTTCAAAAAATATACTTGAACGTAGAGGACGTCAAAAACAACAGGAGTTCAAACTGGAAGAGTCGGAACTCCGCAAGCTTGCAGATGACTTGCGCAATAATCCTCTGCTGACCGCCAAAGCCAAGGCTGGCAAAGAGCAGGAATTGATTGCGCGCCAGCAGCAGTTGCGTGAACGAATTCGCACAGTTGAACAGGAAATGAGGCTGGAAGAACGGCGTTTAACTGAAGTAATTTTCCTGGAGTTAAAAACTGTGATTCGCAGCATCTCCATCAAGGAAAAACTGGATTTGGTTATTGAAAAAAATGCAGCACAAATTATTCTTTATATGAAACAGGATACAACCGATCTGACGCAAAAAGTGATTGATGCCTATAATGCACTCAAACAAACAGGAGGTAATTGATGTTGAATTTGGAGGAAATAAAAAAAATTCTTCCACACCGTTACCCTTTTTTGCTGGTAGACCGTGTGCTGGAGATTCGTGCCGGAGAATACTGCCAGGCCTTAAAAAATATTTCCGGAAATGAGGCGGTATTTCAGGGGCATTTTCCGCAAAAAGCCGTGTTTCCAGGTGTGATGATTATAGAAGCATTGGCCCAAACCGCGGGAATTGTAATTGATTCAGGAAAAGATGAAACGGAATCCGGAAGTATCGTCTTTTTTGCAGGAATCAACAATGCCAAATTCCGGGTGCCTGTTGTGCCCGGTGATCAGCTGATTTTAGAAACCACATTGAGTAATCAGCGCCGTAATTTTTGGGTTTTTGAAGGAAAAGCAAGTGTAGCCGGAAAATTGGCGGCCCAGGCAGAAATCAAATTAATGCTGCAACCAACATGACAACCAGCTTCAGCACGGACGACGTGCGTAAGATTGCACGGCTTTCTTCTTTAGAATTAACAGAAAAAGAAACCGAGGTTTTTGCAGAACAATTTTCTGTAATTCTTGATTATTTTGAATTGCTGAAAACTGCCGAAATTCCGGAAGTTGAGACAGACGTAGACGAAAGCCATTTATGCGGAAGCCGCGAAGATAAAATGATGAAGTCTCCGGTTTCTCCGGAACAGTTTAGCCCTTATCTGGAAAATGGATTTTTCAAGGTTCCGCGGGTGATTGATCAGGGAAATTGAAGATGACCGGAAAACAAAAACAATATTTGCGTGCTTTGGCGCATCCGCTTAAACCTTTGGTTAATCTGGGCAAACAAGGTCTTTCTCCGGAAACAATACGTGAAATTGAAACCCAGTTACTTGACCATGAGTTAATCAAACTCAAAGTTCTTGAAAGCTGTCCTTTGTCAAAAAAAGAATGTACAGACAAATTGTCCGGGGTAAGTGAGATTGATGTCATACAGGTTATTGGAAAAACGATCGTGCTTTTTAGTCCGCATCCGGAAGAACCTAAAATAAAAATTCCCGCTGCTTGAACCGCCACTAATGGCGAAAAGCAAAAAAGCCAAAAGCATAAAAAATATCCGTTATATAATTTACGAATAGTTCGTAGAGACTCAAACATCATGAACGAAATATTTTATATCACAACTCCCATATATTACGTCAACAGCCATCCGCATATCGGACACGCATACACCACGATTGCGACGGATGTTTTGACCCGCTTCCGGAAACTCTTTGGAGCAGACACTTATTTTTTAACCGGAACGGATGAGCATGGCCAAAAAATTGCTGAATCGGCGGCCAAATCCGGAATTGAACCGCAGGAATTTGTGGACAGGATCAGTCAGGAATTTCGGGTAATGTGGCCGCATCTGCACATTGAAAATGACCAGTTTATTCGTACAACTGATCCTGAACACAAAGCTTGTGTTCAGCAAATTTTGCAAAAAATTTATGATCAGGGTGAGATATATCTGAAAGAATATGAAGGCCTGTATTGTGTTGGTTGTGAACGTTTTATGGATGAAAGTGAATTGGTGGATGGAAATTGTCCTGATCATCAAAACCCTCCTGAATTACATAAGGAACAAAATTATTTTTTCGGAATGAGCGCTTATCAGGATTGGCTGGTTGCAGAGTTGGAGCAAAATGAAAACTGGGTTTATCCTGCACGTTACCGCAATGAACTGACTCAGTTTCTCAAAGCACCTCTGCAGGATTTGTGTATTTCACGTCCAAAAAGCCGTTTGGAATGGGGGATTGAACTACCTTTTGATAAAAACTTTGTCACTTATGTCTGGTTTGATGCGCTCCTTAATTACGCAAGTGCGCTTGGCTGGCCCGATGGTGAAAAGTACAAAAAGTATTGGCCGCACGTGCACCACACGATTGGAAAGGATATTCTGAAAACGCATGGAATTTACTGGCCGTGTATGCTCAAAGCGGCGGGTATGCCTGTTTTCAAAAAATTGGTGGTTCACGGTCATTGGGTGGTGGGCGGCAGCAAAATGAGTAAGTCTCTCGGAAATGTAGTTGACCCCTTGGCCATGAAAGATCAGCTTGGAGTCGATGCTTTGCGTTACTTTTTGATGCGGGACATGAGTTTTGGGGAGGACGCAAATTTTACTGAGGAGTTGGCAATTACCCGTTACAACGGAGATTTAGCCAATAATTTAGGCAACTTGCTCAACCGCTCAATTAGCATGAGCCGCAATAATTTTGAAGGCTGTGTTCCACCTTTGGGTGAAATTGGGGAACTGGAAAAAGACCTCCGCAATTCATTCAGCAAAGGTGTGGAAACTTGCAGGGAATATATTCTTGCATTTCAGCCGCATCGTGCGTTGGAGCACGTGGTGTGGTTAAGCAGCCTTGTTAACAAATATATCGACAATTGTAAACCGTGGAGTCTTGCCAAGCAGAAGGAAGATCGAGAGCGCTTGGGAACGGTGCTTTACACTGCTTTGGATATGACAAGAATCCTGGTCGGCTTGCTAGATCCGGTGATGCCGGAAAAAATGAGAGAGGCTCGCATATCTCTTGGACTTGGAACAGAGGGGATTCCGTTTGAAAAACTCACTCACGGATTGTTGGAGTCTGGTACAGAACTTCCGAAACCAACTCCGTTATTTCCAAAGATGCAGGTTCCCGGAGCGGAAAAAACACCGGCAAAAATTCAGCAAAAGGAAAAACCCACAAGTGCAGCGTCAGATGAGGGAAAAGAATGGTTTGCTCTTGAAGATTTTCAGAAAATGGAATTGAAGGTCGGTCATATCAGAACTTGTCGCAAAGTCGAAAAGTCCGCAAAGCTGCTCTGTTCTGAGGTGGATTTGGGCGAAGGGCGTTTACGTTCTATTGTTTCCGGTGCAGCGGAATTTTATACGCCGGAAGAATTGACAAATCGGCGTGTGCTGGTTGTGGCAAACTTGAAAACGGTTAAATTGATGGGTGAAAAATCGGAGGGTATGATTCTTTTTTCAGACGATAAGGGGAAACTGATTTTGATTGAGGCTCCTGACGAGGTAAATCCAGGGGTGACAGTACGTTGAAAATGCTTGAAATGAATTGACAAACTGTACTCGGAATGAAATACTCATTTGATCATGACAACATTCTATTTAGCTGACAAAGAGACTATTTTACAATAAAATCACTATGACAATTGCATCCGGCTACCTGCCTATTTTGATCATGATTGTTCTGGGTGTTATTCTGGCAGGAGCGTTCAGTTGTATCGGACTCTTTCTGGGGCCGAAATTGAGAGGGGAGGCCAAGATGACTCCTTTCGAATCGGGTTTCCTGAGAGACGGAATGGAGGGGCATCGTTATGACGTCAAGTTTTATATGACCGCATTGGTATTTCTCATCTTTGACGTGGAAGTTGTTTTCCTCTATCCGTGGGCCGTACAGATACGCGAATTAGGTTGGTTTGGTTTCATAGCCAGTTCAGTCTTTTTGGGAATACTGGTCCTGGGTTTGGCTTACGATTGGAAAAAAGGTGCGCTGGAATGGGAATAAATTTGTGAACAATGGACAATATGCAAACAACTATTGAAAAAGATGGAGACGGCTATCTGGCTAAAGTGAAAGACCAGCCCAATCTTTTTGCATTTGCTTACTCAGAGAAGGAAGCTGTTCAAGAACTGTTGTTGAAATGATAATGGACTATCATCTTGAACAAATTAATGCAGAACGACTCATTAGAAATGAGTTGAATGTATTACAAGAACAATATGCCGTTTAAATACAGGAAATTGAGAAAAAACTTATAAAAATTGGATTTCAAGTTGTTCGTCAAAAAGGTTCTCATGTTATTTTCTCCAATGGAAGAGACGCCTTCCCAGTACCAAAGCACGGTTCAAATAATATATCTCCAGGAGTGGAACGTCAGTTGTTAAAGATTCTGGCAATGACAAGAGATGAATTTAGTAATATCAAATAATTCTAATTTAACAGGAGCAAATTATGGATACAGATTATGGTGGTTTTAAGACCACAACTTTTGATAGTGTGGTCAACTGGTCCAGGAAGTTTTCACTTTTTCAGTATCCGTTTGTGACAGCTTGCTGCGGAATGGAGTACATGGCGGCTGCCTGTTCTCATTATGACATTGCCCGTTTTGGCGCGGAAATCCCCAGATTTTCTCCAAGACAGGCAGATGTCCTGTGGGTCGTAGGGACAATCACCCACAAAATGTCACCGATTCTAAAAACTATTTACGATCAAATGGCTGATCCGAAATGGGTAATTGCTTTTGGTGCCTGTGCTGCTTCCGGAGGTTTTTATCAAAATTATTCTGTGCTCCAGGGGATTGACCGTTTGATTCCGGTTGACCTCTATATCGCGGGATGTCCTCCACGTCCGGAAGCAGTGCTGGACGGACTTATGGAGTTACAAAACAGTATTCAGAGTGATGGCCCAAAGGCTAACGGCATAACCCCAACCGCGATCAGACACGAAAATCAAAAAGTGGATCAACTCAATCGGTATTTTGAAATATCCAAAAAAGAAGTTTTTGAGAATCAGCAAAATCCTAGAAGCAATCGTATCAGCAAACCGGGTTTCACCTATTCTGAAGATTTCATCAATGTCAGTCCACATATTGGTTATGACTCTCCAAAAATGCAAAAAGATAAGGCCGCACTTAAAGAAGATTGAAATTGTTTAAAACGAAAATTGAAGCGATAAAAAATAATGAGTGAAGAAATTTCCATAACGGAAACGGAAACATCTACGGACATAGGCGAACTGACTGCCTTGCTGCAACAGGAATTTCCGGACGCCGTCACCGGTTTTCATGCTCACAGAGGAGACGAAACGGTCGTGATTGAACGAGATGCATTGGAGCCTGTCTGTCGCTTTTTACGAGATGATTCACGTTGTTCTTTTGAGATAATGATGGATTTGACAGCAGTCGATCGTCTTGAAATGAATGAGACACCACGCTTCGAAATGGTATATCATTTTAAGTCTTTGAGCCACGCTCGTCGTTTGCGACTAAAAGTTCGTTTAGCAGAGGATGATTGTAAGATTGCTTCAATTCACCATTTGTGGAAAGCGGTTGACTGGTATGAGCGGGAATGTTTTGACATGTTCGGAATTCATTTTGAAGGACATCCGGACTTGAGGAGAATTTTGATGTACGATGAATTTGAAGGACATCCGCTGCGTAAAGACTATCCCATTGATAAACAACAGCCTTTGGTAGAACTCAAAGAAGTTGAAGAACTGAAAAATGTTGTTGAAAT
>DTUH01000129.1 GCA_012964265.1 Candidatus Lambdaproteobacteria bacterium | reverse complement strand
TGTCCCATCACCGGAAACAAAGACAAATCTCCGGATTCGGCAATTTCCAGCTTTGGACGTAATTCAGCCTGTGCTTCCGACAGAATTACATGCGAGCAAACGTTGTCCTGACCTAAACCGCTGATGGCGGCATGCCTTTTTGGAATATCCGGTTGGATCAACCACGGTCGCGACTCCACCGGAACATAAAATTCATTTCCGGAAAGCAATTCGGTTTTTGGGGACATCCATTCCGGAACACCAGGAATAAAACGATGATGCAGACAGAGCGCTGCTTTTATCAAACTTGCCATTCCGGAGGCCGCAAATGTATGTCCCAAATTAGCTTTGATTCCGCCAATTGCGCAAGTTGAGTTTTGTCCGGAATACAGCTTGCTTAATCCGGACATTTCGGCTTTGTCCTCGATTTCGTTTCCGCTGCCGAAAACCTCCAAAATTCCAATTTCCTGCGTTTTAAGCTTTGCTTTTTTCAAAGCCTGTCTGGCTGCGTCTTCAACTGATTTCGCGGAAATTCCATTTGAAAATGCTACCGAATCAAGAGTAGCGTAAATCTGTTCCCGATCCGTTTTTGCATTTTCCAAACTCTTGAGAACCAATGTCCCCGCGCCTTCGCCGATCATCCAGCCGTTGACATCGCGGTCAAAACTGAGAGTTGATTTTCCGGAATTGAGAGGAAAATTTCTGTTTCGCAGCAAAACCTGTTCCGGACTTCCGGCAAGATCTACCGCAGTGATTACAACTGCCTCAACAGTGTTTTCAGCCAACAGCATTTGCGCGATTTCAAGTGCTCTGAAAACCGAATTTTCTTCGGAAGAAATGGTCATTGCCGGACCCGAAAAATCCCAGAGTGATGAAATCCTGGCTGCCATGATGTTGCCGATAAAACTTGTAAAGCGGTTGATTGGAACTTCCTCAAGCAGGCTGTTTCTGGCTGCGGAAATTAAATTAGTCCGTTCCTCATCACTTAGAATAATTCCCGTTTCTTTCAAACTGTCTTCGATTTGTGAAGCAAGATTGACTCTTCCCCGGAAACGGTGAATTTCAAGTTCAGTTTCCATGGCCACCAGCACCGCGACATTTTGACCTTCGCGCAGATTCGTTTTTTTAAGCGCACGGTCTGTGACTTCAAGAGTCAGCAACTGCTGGGGAATCAAACGTTCCTTTGGATTTGGCTGCAGCTTAAAACGCAGAAAATCCATTTCAAACGATTCCAGCCACGCTCCCTGCGTGGCTTCACTTAATTCAGGGTGCAGTTCGAAACCTTTCCAGCGTTCCGGAGGAAGTGTGCGAAAATGCTGTTTACTGTCGTAAATTGTTTGATAAAATTCATGCAGTCCGTTACAGCCGCCAAAAATTGCCTCCATGCCGACAATGGCAATTGCCGATTGCTGCATTTGTTTTGCTTTCCTGCGCTTTGGTTTACCATTCGCAGCTTCAAAAATCAGGTGGGCATTGGTTCCTCCAAAACCAAACGCGCTCACTGCAGCGCTGCGTTTCGGATTTTTGTGCGGCCAGTCTGTAGCCTGACGTACTATTTGATTTGCCGACACACCGTCATTTTTGGAGGTCATAACATTTTCAACACCAATGGTTGCCGGGATAATTCCATTTTGCAGCGCAAGGATGACTTTTGTCATTCCGCCCATTCCGGCGGCAGTCAGCATGTGACCCAAATTTGATTTTACGGAACCGATTAACGGTTTTGTTTTCTTTTCTTCCGGAGAGTCCGCTGCCGCAAAAAAAAGTTCCATCGAATCCAGTTCTACCTTGTCTCCCAGCGGTGTTCCGGTGGCATGGCATTCGATATAGTCAATATCCGTGGAAGAAATTTGCGACGAGGCATAAGCACGTTCGTAGGCCAGAATCTGACCTTTGGAGTTTGGGCTGAGCACAAATTGTCCTCTCCCGTCATTCGACAAACCGATGCCAGAAATAACGGCATGAATCCTGTCACCGTCACGTTCCGCATCCCCAAGTCGTTTAAGCACAAACATTCCCGCACCCTGACTCGCAAATAATCCGCCGGAATTGTTATCAAGCGGATTGGATGTTTCCGGATGTTCCGGATATGCATGAAAAATCGAAAATCCCATGTTAACAAAAAACGGATCGGCTGCGCTCACCGCTCCAGCCAGCATTAAATCCGTTTTTTTGGTCTGCAGATAATGACAAGCCAGGGCAACCGCATACAACGATGACGCACAAGCTGCATCCAGCGCCAAACTGTGGGCGGACAAACCTAATGCCTGAGCGACAATGGAAGCGGGAAGTCCGGAAATATGTGAATTTTCCTGCGCATATTTTTTATCCTGCGCAAATGAATTCAGTTTAAAATCCGGACGATTCAGTGCCTTGTTTAAAAGTGGTTCAAGTGCTTTCCGGTATAAGGGCAGGAGTAAATGATTGGATGCTTTTGTTGGAAATGAAAGATTTCCCAGCACCACACCGCATTGTTTCAGGATTTCGGAATTCTCAAAATAACCGCTGTCGCGCAACGCTTCACGAGCGACGTGCAGCGGCCATTGAAATGTTTCACCCAGTTTTTCGATGCTTTCCGGAGGCAGTAAAAACCCTTCCGGGTCCAGGCTGAAATCCCGGATGTAACCACCACGCGCGCAGTAAAATTTGTCCGGAATTCCTTTTTTTTCGGCGTAAAACCGGGACGGTTCCGCATCGAGGTTTGATTTGGTCGCAGAGGTGCAGGAGTCTTTTTCCTGCAGTAAATTTTCCCAATATTGTGCAGGAGTATTTGCCTCAGGAAAGAGACAGGAAAGGCCGATTACGGCAATAGGTTGCATTTAATTTCTGATCCTGGATTTGCCGGGTTTGCTGCTCTTTTTCCCAAACAACGCATTTAAGGACTTGCTCAGAGTCACTTCCGCGCCTAAAATCCGTGCGTACATCAACCCCTGCTCATCGTGCAAAAACAGGTTTGCGCTGAGAGCGGTCGCGGAATTCTTATTGACGGACATGCTCAGATAAAACTGTGTTTCAAACGGAACTTTCCGGAAATGTTCCAGCGTGTCCGTTTTCAGGGGGAGGCTTCCGGATTGATGAAAACGCCAGGCCCAAATCAGCATTGCCTGAAATGCAAGGTCTGCAGCAAAAGGATTGAAATGCTGTGAGGCAAACTGCCCTGCTTCCGTGGAAGAAATTGCCGGCAAACTGCATTCCAAAGTCAATCCCTGTTCACCGATATTCAGCACCTGTTGAATACCCTGAAATTTCGGACCGTGAAACAGGGTGCCGTCCTGATAAAAAGACGAACCCGGCAAATTGTGTGTGTTGCTCAAATCGATGCGATCATGCAGCGGAGTCATCGGAACCTGCCGCGCCAAACGAACTTGTGTGCTGTAATGAAAACGGGGGCGTTTAATTCCGTCATTTCCGGATTCGGACTGACTGGAAACCTTAACCTCAATGTCGGCATAATTTCCGTTTTCGCGCTTAATTTCCTGGAGCGCCAAAGTGTATTGATCCGCCAGCGTTTCATCAAATTTAACTCCGTTCAGCACCTTGAAATTACTGCAGCTGGAAAGTTTAAATCCTGGAAGCCCCTGTTCGCATGCATCTACCATCCAGGACATGGCGTGCGCTGACGGCAAAACCGGATTTTCGCCGATTGCATGATCATGAAAAACAGGATTCGATTCCAAATTAATTTTCCGTGAAATTTTCCATTTGCGAAATCCTTTTTCCGGCTCATTTGGAACCACCATTGAATTGCCAATCAGCACAATCGGATTCAACTGTCCCCCAGATGTCACCTCTTCCACAAACACACGGGTTCCGTCTTCGACTGAAATCACTTCAACGTTGCGCTCCTCAAACAGACGTTTCAATTCCGGAGTAACCATTCCGCCTTCCCACGGCCCCCAATTGAATGAAGTAACGTGACATTCAGGATGGTTTTGCTTGAACAAAAGAGCAACCCCATTCAGGGTTTCATTTCCCATTGCATAATCGGATTGTCCGGCATTTCCGTAAAAACCTGCGGCAGAAGAAAACAGCAGCAAATGAGTTAATTTTTCCGGATCAACGCTTTTCAAGAGGGCGTCAATTCCATTTATTTTGGTGGAGCAGACTGCATCAAAATCTTCAGCAGTTTTTTTCTCAATCAGCTTGTCCGCCAAAACCCCGGCCCCATGAATCACTGCGGTCACAGCGCCGAATTTTTTAACTGCGGGAGCAATTGCGGCTTTCATATTTTTTGCGTCGGTTACATCCGCGCTGACGTACTCAGCTTGTCCTCCGGCGTTTTGGATACGTTCCAAATTTTTACGGATGGCGCGTCCGGCTTCAACTTTTCCAACAATTTGATTTACTTTCTGTGGAGTCGGTTTTTCACCTTTTTCAACCAGAACCTGCATTGCCGCCTGTTTGAGTTTGGCCTTATCTTCACCAACGGACTTTGCCCATTCCGGTTCATCCTCCAACGGAGAGCGACCCAACAAAATAAAATTGCAGGGTTTTGTTTCAGCAAGTTTGACAACACATTCTGCCGTCACACCCCTTGCGCCGCCACTTACTAAAAATACCGATTTCTTAGTTAAGGATTTACCGGCTTTTGCAGTTGTCAGATTACGAATAATTCCCGGCTGAACCGTCATCCGCCTGGTTCCGGACTTTCCGGCGCCGACGTAACCCACTTCCTTGATCCGTAAATCCGGATCATGGAGTTCCTGTAAAATACAGTTTGCTGCGGTTTCATCTTTTAATTCCGGCTGCAAATCAACAAAGCGGCAAAAAACATCCGGCCACTCCACTCCAGCCGTTTTTGTCAGTCCGGAAAGTCCGCTGCTGAGTGCATTGAATCCTCCTGTTCCCATTCCAAGTTCACCGTCCAGGCGCGTTACTGCCAGAAAATGACTGCGTCTTTTTCCGGACTCAGCGGCTTCCTGCAAAGATGAACAAATATTTTTTGCTGAGAGAAATGCCTGTTTGAGAAAAACATTTGTGCCGTCTTCCAAATTTGATTCTGAGGAGGTTTTGGAAACAGGATGGAGGTGAATAAAACCGCCGATGTTTCCATGTTTTTCAGAGAAAGATTTGAGTGAGGATTGTAACTCAGTTTCGGTAGAAGAAGTCAACTCGATAAATGCGGTTCCTTTGGCAAACGGTTTCCGTTTTTTGTTCACAAAAGCAGAAATTCCGGAAAAACTTAAAATTGCGGGAGTCCAACCGTTTCCTCTTAAAGCTTCGGCCAAAACCGGTACGAGAGCTGTACCATCGTCTGTGATCAGACAGAGGGGATTTTCCGGCAGTTCTGTATGTAGAAATCCCGGAGAAGCAAGTGGAACGGCCTGAGCCAAACCAAGTGTGACACGATGTTCCGGAACCGTAAACTCAGACTTTGAGTTCAGGAGTTTTTTTTTACAGTATCGGAAACTGTTGAAATCGGCGGAGGAATTATCGCAGCTCCGCCGGTATTTGAAGGAGCAAGGGAACCCAAATGATCGACAATTTCCTTCAGGGTTCGCAATTCACCAATTTCACTGCCGCTGACCTGGGGCAAATGTGGAAGCTGTTCCTGCAGTGACCACATGATTTCAACACGCTTGATTGAGTCAATGCCAAGATCTGCTTCCATGTCCATGTTAAGTTCGAGCATTTCTACAGGGTAGCCGGTTTTTTCGCCGATGATACTCAGCAGGGCCGGAGCTATTTCACCCGAAACTGATTCCAGTGCACCCGCCGCACTGCCGTTTCCGTTTCCGGAAGAATCACCGCCGCCTGCAAAAGACGCGGATTCGCCGCTTAGATTTAGTTCCGGAGTTACGGCTGCTCCAACTGAAACCGGTAAGATCGACCTGACGTGATCGATAATTTGACCAACAGTCCGGAGTTCCGCAATATCATTGGCTACAATCTGCGGTAAATCCTGAAATTGCTCCTGCAGTGACCACATGATTTCAACACGCTTTATCGAATCAATGCCAAGATCTGCTTCCATGTCCATACTCAGTTCGAGCATTTCTGCGGGATAGCCGGTTTTTTCACTGATAATTGACATGAAAACCGGCTCGGGATCTTTGGCATTTGTTCCTGAAATTTCCGGAGTTGTCTCAACTGCATCGGGACTTTGTTCTGCGTTAACACCCGGTGCCAGTTTACTGTTTAAGTGTTCAACGATTTGGCCAAGTGTACGCATTTCCGCCAACTCATCACCCGGAACTTCCGGCAGTTCCGGAATTTTATCCTGAACCGTTCCAAGTATTTCAACACGCTTGATTGAATCAATACCGAGATCGGATTCCATGTCCATGCTGAGTTCAAGCATTTCCTGGGGATAACCTGTTTTTTCACTGACAATGGCCAACATAGCCGCGGTCACATCATCTACGGAAACTCTGGAAACTGGCTCCGAAACTGCTGCTTCCGGAATTTCAATTTGAGCCGGAACGGCTTCCTTTGCTGTGGAAACGCCTGTTTCCAGCTTACTCTGCAAATGTTCTATTATTTCTCCAAGAGTGCGCATTTCCGCCAACTCATCACCCGGAACTTCCGGCAGTTCCGGAATTTTATCCTGAACTGAACCCAGAATTTCTACACGCTTAATTGAATCAATACCGAGGTCGGATTCCATGTCCATTCCGAGTTCGAGCATTTCTGCGGGATAACCGGTTTTTTCACTGACAACCGCCAGCGTCACTTTCGTAATATTTTCCGCTGAGACTGTTGACTTTGCGACCGGAGCAACTTTTGGCTCCGAAACGGCGGCTTCCTGAGGAGAAGTGACAACCGGAACAGGAATCGATGGAACCGGAACCGGAGCAGACTGAACCGAAGCAGAAACGATTGGAGCTGGAACTGATGGAACAGTTTCGGAAACGATTGGAGCCGGCACTGATGGAACCGGAGCTGGCACTGCACTAAGCGGAGTTGAGATTTGAACAGCTGGAATTGATGTTGGAACAACTGCTGACATTTGCCCGGAATTGCCCAACTGCTGCTGCGTGATGCTTAAAGCTGATTGAGTCTGTTCAGACTGCTGATTCAGGTAATGTTCATGTACCCGCAACGTTTCACCCTGATGTGCATGAAACATCTGCATCTGCTTATCTACTTCAGGCGGAATTTGTGAACCTTGAGCGGCAAGTTCGATTTGCTTCTGCATCAGTTGAAAAACTGTGCGTGAATACTCAGATTGCTGATCCAGATATTGACGGTGAACCTGGAGAGTTTCGTTTTGGTGTTGATAGAAACCGGACAAACTGCGTTCCAGAGTTTCCAGGACTTGAGTCGGTGCAAAAGACTGCTGAGAAGAAGGTTGTTGCTTGCTCATGGTAGAATTAATTGCTGGTCCTTGTTTTTCGGGTTCTGTTTTTATTTTTGGAGCAGGGCTTTCGTTCCGCTCACTTTTCGTTACAACCGGCACATCAGAAGTACTCAGTGCAGGAGTCATTGAAGCTGAAACGGATGCGGGAACAGCACCGGATCCTGAAGCGGACGGTGCCCCGTTACTCACCAGGAATCCGTCATTCAGCGCATTTTCATAATCCTGCCGTGTTGCGTCACTGATATAATTTGTACCGCTCAAACTAACACTCATTCCAGACTTTTTAGCAGTGGCATGAGGAGCAGGAAGAGCATACGGATCAAATTTTTGTAAGGGCAGTCCAACCACACAGAGTCTGACAACCGCCTCCCGGAGCAGGCTGTCACTGTCTTTTTTTGGATTTTCATTGAGAGCAACGGCAGTGTATTCTTTATCCGCAAGAATATTGTCCACCAATTTTGTTAAGACATTTTTTGGCCCAAATTCTATAAAGATCCGCCCGCCGTCCCGGTGAATGTTTTCAATTTCATCACGGAACTTTACCGAGTTCAGGATGTGTGATTCAAGTTGTTTTTGAATCGTTTTTGCTGAGTCCGGATATGCTTTTGCGGTTGCGTTAGAATAAACAGGAATTTGCGGTTTGTTGAATTTAACCGCGCGTATCGCTTTTGCGAAAGGTTTTTGAGCGTGACCCACAAGCGGAGTATGAAATGCAGCCGACACTGGAAGTTTTACCACCGTGTATTTTTTAGCTTTTAAAGCATCATGCGCTTTCAGAATGGCGTCGGTGGGTCCGGCAAGCACAACCTGTTTTTTTGAATTCAGGTTTGCCATTACAACATCCGGAAAGTCGGTAATATCACCTTCCAGTTTATCTACTTTTCCCATCACGGCCAACATGCTTCCGGCATCAAAATTCGGATCATCCGGAGCCGCCATTGCCTGTCCTCTGGCGTAGGCCAATTTGTAATAATCTTCTTCGGAAATCACATCGGCAGCCCAAAGCGCAGTCAGTTCACCGAAACTGTGACCGGCGGAAAAATCAATTTCAAGTCCTGCATTACGCATAATCCGGAACAGTCCGGCACTGATTCCGCCAATTGCAGGCTGTGCTATTTCAGTTCGCTGAAGCTGGGCTTGCTGTGCTTCAAGTTTTTCCTCATCAAAAACCGCGATTGGGAAAACCAAAGCGGATAAAGGCTTTGGGCTGTCAGCAGACTTTTCGTTTTTTTCAGTAAAAAGTTTGTCGAGTGCACCATAAGGTTCTGCCATGGATGGAAAGTTGAAAAACAACTCCTTACCCATGTTCATATATTGTGAGCCCTGTCCGGAAAAAAGCGCGACCACTTTCCCTTTGGTCTCCATCGCCTGCTGACGAAAAGCGATGCCTTTGACGTTCCACTCGGATTTGTCAGTTTTGCTTTCAAGAGTTGAAATCGCCTGTCCAAGCAGTTCCACCGTGTTTGCCAGGGAATCCGTTACAAATCCCAAACGTGCATGTTTTTTGGGAATCGAATTCTCGCGGGAACTTTCAATCAATTTTAGATGACGCTCCTCCGCGCCCACTGTCTCCAGTTCTGCGAGCAGGTTGTTGCAGGCAGCGTCCAGCTCTTTTGGTGTCGGTGCCGAAATAAAAACGGTTTCCGATGTTTTATGCATGCGGAACGGACCGCTTGGAGTTGCCTGAAATTCTTCCAGAACAAAATGAAAATTTGTTCCGCCAAAACCAAAAGCGCTCACTCCCGCACGCCTCGGCACGCCGTTGGTGATCCATGGGCGCGGTTCCGTATTGAGGTAAAAGGGAGTTTTTTCGATGCCAAGTTTTTTGCTCGGACGCTCAATGTTGATGGTAGGCGGAAGAATCTTGTGGTGCAGCGCAAGTGTTGTTTTGATCAAACCGGCAATTCCGGCCGCAGCTTTTGTGTGACCAATTTGGGATTTTATACTGCCGAGAGCAATGTGTTGAAAATCGGGATAACCGGAATTTTCGGGAATGTTTTCAGTAAAAACCTCTTTTAAACCGTCAAACTCCGCAGCGTCGCCTGCAGCGGTACCGGTTCCGTGCGCCTCAAGCATTCCAATACTCAGCCGGTCAATATTTGCATCGGCATAAGCCTTGCGCAGTGCTTTGGCCTGACCGCCGGAACGCGGAGCATAAATGCTTTTGAATTTCCCGTCGCTTGATGTGCCGATACCCTTTACAATCGCATAAATTGATTGAAAGTTCCGCTCACTTTTCGTTACAACCGGCACATCAGAAGTACTCAGTGCAGGAGTCATTGAAGCTGAAACGGATGCGGGAACAGCACCGGATCCTGAAGCGGACGGTGCCCCGTTACTCACCAGGAATCCGTCATTCAGCGCATTTTCATAATCCTGCCGTGTTGCGTCACTGATATAATTTGTACCGCTCAAACTAACACTCATTCCAGACTTTTTAGCAGTGGCATGAGGAGCAGGAAGAGCATACGGATCAAATTTTTGTAAGGGCAGTCCAACCACACAGAGTCTGACAACCGCCTCCCGGAGCAGGCTGTCACTGTCTTTTTTTGGATTTTCATTGAGAGCAACGGCAGTGTATTCTTTATCCGCAAGAATATTGTCCACCAATTTTGTTAAGACATTTTTTGGCCCAAATTCTATAAAGATCCGCCCGCCGTCCCGGTGAATGTTTTCAATTTCATCACGGAACTTTACCGAGTTCAGGATGTGTGATTCAAGTTGTTTTTGAATCGTTTTTGCTGAGTCCGGATATGCTTTTGCGGTTGCGTTAGAATAAACAGGAATTTGCGGTTTGTTGAATTTAACCGCGCGTATCGCTTTTGCGAAAGGTTTTTGAGCGTGACCCACAAGCGGAGTATGAAATGCAGCCGACACTGGAAGTTTTACCACCGTGTATTTTTTAGCTTTTAAAGCATCATGCGCTTTCAGAATGGCGTCGGTGGGTCCGGCAAGCACAACCTGTTTTTTTGAATTCAGGTTTGCCATTACAACATCCGGAAAGTCGGTAATATCACCTTCCAGTTTATCTACTTTTCCCATCACGGCCAACATGCTTCCGGCATCAAAATTCGGATCATCCGGAGCCGCCATTGCCTGTCCTCTGGCGTAGGCCAATTTGTAATAATCTTCTTCGGAAATCACATCGGCAGCCCAAAGCGCAGTCAGTTCACCGAAACTGTGACCGGCGGAAAAATCAATTTCAAGTCCTGCATTACGCATAATCCGGAACAGTCCGGCACTGATTCCGCCAATTGCAGGCTGTGCTATTTCAGTTCGCTGAAGCTGGGCTTGCTGTGCTTCAAGTTTTTCCTCATCAAAAACCGCGATTGGGAAAACCAAAGCGGATAAAGGCTTTGGGCTGTCAGCAGACTTTTCGTTTTTTTCAGTAAAAAGTTTGTCGAGTGCACCATAAGGTTCTGCCATGGATGGAAAGTTGAAAAACAACTCCTTACCCATGTTCATATATTGTGAGCCCTGTCCGGAAAAAAGCGCGACCACTTTCCCTTTGGTCTCCATCGCCTGCTGACGAAAAGCGATGCCTTTGACGTTCCACTCGGATTTGTCAGTTTTGCTTTCAAGAGTTGAAATCGCCTGTCCAAGCAGTTCCACCGTGTTTGCCAGGGAATCCGTTACAAATCCCAAACGTGCATGTTTTTTGGGAATCGAATTCTCGCGGGAACTTTCAATCAATTTTAGATGACGCTCCTCCGCGCCCACTGTCTCCAGTTCTGCGAGCAGGTTGTTGCAGGCAGCGTCCAGCTCTTTTGGTGTCGGTGCCGAAATAAAAACGGTTTCCGATGTTTTATGCATGCGGAACGGACCGCTTGGAGTTGCCTGAAATTCTTCCAGAACAAAATGAAAATTTGTTCCGCCAAAACCAAAAGCGCTCACTCCCGCACGCCTCGGCACGCCGTTGGTGATCCATGGGCGCGGTTCCGTATTGAGGTAAAAGGGAGTTTTTTCGATGCCAAGTTTTTTGCTCGGACGCTCAATGTTGATGGTAGGCGGAAGAATCTTGTGGTGCAGCGCAAGTGTTGTTTTGATCAAACCGGCAATTCCGGCCGCAGCTTTTGTGTGACCAATTTGGGATTTTATACTGCCGAGAGCAATGTGTTGAAAATCGGGATAACCGGAATTTTCGGGAATGTTTTCAGTAAAAACCTCTTTTAAACCGTCAAACTCCGCAGCGTCGCCTGCAGCGGTACCGGTTCCGTGCGCCTCAAGCATTCCAATACTCAGCCGGTCAATATTTGCATCGGCATAAGCCTTGCGCAGTGCTTTGGCCTGACCGCCGGAACGCGGAGCATAAATGCTTTTGAATTTCCCGTCGCTTGATGTGCCGATACCCTTTACAATCGCATAAATATTATCGCCGTCACGTTCGGCATCTTCCAGACGTTTGAGGACAACCATTCCCATTCCTTCGCCGATCATGACACCACCGGATTCTTCATCGAAAGGTCTCGGATTTTCACCTTTGGTAAAAGCCGGTGTTTTACTGAAACACATGTACATCAAAGGTGAGTTGTCGGCATCCACACCGCCGGCAATCATCATGTCCGCACGATATTCAAGTAAATCACTAATCGCCATTTTCATGGCACTCAGGGAACTGGCACAGGCCGCGTCAACAGTACAGTTTGTGCCTCCCAGGTTCAAACGATTTGCAATGCGTCCCGCAATGACATTTCCCAGCAGGCCTGGAAATGAATTTTCCTCCCAGCGTACATAGGCTTTTTTCATCTTTTCAACAATTTTTTCCGTGTCGCTTGCCGAAATTCCGCTGCGCCGTAAAACTTTTTGCCAGACCGGATATTGCAGACGTGAAATCAGCGAACCCAGCAGTTTCATACCCGCGGTTACACCTAAAATCACGCCGGTAGCGTCAAGGATTTCTGCGCTTGTTTCTCCGTAGCCTGCGTCTTCCATCGCGGATTTAGCGACTAGCAGTCCCAGCAGTTGAGTAACGTCTGTCACTTCCAGAATGTTGGGCGGAATTCCAAACTCCAACGGATTAAAATCAATATCAGGTAAAAAGCCGCCACGTTTACAATACGTTTTATCCGGAGTTTCGGCATCAATATCGTAGTAATCCTCTATATTCCAGCGGGACTCCGGAACATCTATGATGCTGTCAATTTTATTGATAATGTTGTCCCAGTACTGATGCACATTGGGAGCATCCGGAAACAACGCGGAGATGCCTACAATCGCAATTGGACGGTTGCACATTCGTGCATTCAACATACTTTCTGATTCAGTCTGTCGGGAAGATTTATTAGTCATGCGGTTTTTCGGAGCATTCAGCTTTTTGGCAGATAGTGAATTTTGTAGCAGCAGAAATTATTTCACGCCGGGATGTGATATAATAGCAGGAAGATTTGACGCAAAATTTCATTAACACCTTCAAGGTTCATGCCTAAAATAAGCCAGCTGAATTGCGCAATCCCGTAAGTCTGACTTGATTTAATTTATGTTGCAAGTTCTTCCTGATTAATCAGGGAAATAATAACATGATACAAAAATATCTTGAAACTCTAAGCGAATTCATTTATTTTTAGTTTACCAATTATTGCTGATTGTGTTCCCCAATAGCTCAGTTGGTAGAGCAGATGACTGTTAATCATCGGGTCGCT
>DTUH01000128.1 GCA_012964265.1 Candidatus Lambdaproteobacteria bacterium | reverse complement strand
CAACAATGATGCTGATGAACGTTTTGGTTGGTCGGTTTCCATAGACAACGACACCGTGGCCGTGGGGGCGTCTAGGGAGGATAGCAACCAAACGACGATCACTAACGGTACGAGTGCCAGCAGTGACAACAGTAGTTCTGATTCCGGTGCGGTTTATGTCTATGATCAATAATATTTAGCTGGATTTCAGATTATACTATAAGCACAAAGCAAGATGTTCCAAAACAGATCAGGTTTTCCGGCCAGTCTATTGCTCCTTGGCACAATAAGCCTTCTGCTCTTCCTCGGCTATGAATTATGGGAAACACAGCAAAGAAATCAAGTACTGACTCAGCGTCTTTTAAAGCTGCAGGAAAAAGTAGAGGGAGGAAGCAAAAGCCAGGAGATATACCTCAGCAAAGCCGTAAAAAACACATTGGTCAAACAGGCGGGTTTGATTCAGCCTTGCTACCTGAATTTGCTGAAGAGTTTGCCGGAAATAAATGGCAGCGGGAAAGTGTTAATGGACTGGCAAATTGACGACGATGGGAAAGTCTTTGGAGCCGGAGTTGTAAGGGATAGTTTCGGGGATCCTGCATTCCAGCAATGCCTGACAACCGCAATCAGCAAGATTGTATTCCCCAGGCCACCGTCAGGCGATCGGACGTATGTGGAACATCATTTCCTCTTTAAAAAAAAGGAGGAAAATTGACTTCCAAAATGGTTCACGAAATCAAAAAAGTCAGGTATTTTACCAAAGAGTACGATTACGAAAGTGCAACCTGTCGTTTGCACAGCACAATGATAAGAACCTCTTTCAAGCGCGGACCTAACGAATGAGTTTGCATTTTCAATCCCGACAAGAAAAAGAAAATTTATAGACAACCAAAAGGTATTGTCAAAGAAGGGTTTACTGGAGATTGTATGGAATTGAATTACGATTCCCTTCTGGAACTTGAATCTAAAGGTAGTAAGGTAGATGGTAAATTCACTTCCTGCGATTTGAAGATTCGCCCAACAACTTTTTATGAAAGATTTTTTTCGGCTAACTTAAATCATCCTGATTACACTTACAAATTTTGTTCTGGTATGCACTGCTGAGTGTCGTTTTAGGAATATTGAGTGTAATAATCAGTATTTTCAGCTGGCTCAATTACATCTGATAAATATTTTCTATTCTCTATGTGGTCCTCTATATTGCTTAGTTGAGGCTATGAGAAATTTGATCCGCATAGAGTAGAAAACAGTGTTGCCTCTCTGCCCTCCCTCATCAAACCGTGCCTACGGTTTTTCCGTACATGGTTTTTGAATTTTCTTACTCTTTAAATGCCTTGTGTTTCCCCGCCACGTAGTGGGGGCTTCCCTTAGTGTTTCCATTGTCAACCTGGATTTGTAACTGGAACAAGATTACCGATCAGATTAAGGACAAGATTTTCAGCAGCACCCTAGAATTCTGGTATTCGGCACGCTTCGCCTGGAATAACATACGAGAAAAATAGAAAGCGGAAAAATTGTTTATCCTTTTTTAGTCCTTAATCCAGGCATCCAGCAGCGGAACAATTTTTGCGGCAGTCGGGGTTTCCCTGAAATAAAAACCAAAATGTGAAAAATAGTGAGAGTTATTGATTTGATCAGCCAATTCCTCATTTTTTAGTAAGCTCCGATTTACACCTATCAGCAAAGGAGACCCCTTTTGTATGTCCAGTTGTTGCAGACGTATCCGGAGGGGCGCGGCGTGCCAGGTGTGGAAAAGCTCAAGAGCAACATTTTTTCCGGAACTATGAGTCAACAAATAGTCCGGGAAACAGAGTGATTCCCCTGCTAACGGCACATAATCAGCCGAAGAAGTCAGTTCCCAGTCGGGTAACTTTTTCGCAAGCTGTTGACTGAACAATTGAATTTCTTCAGGTATATAGGCCAGGAATTGGCGGTAGTGCGAGCGAATTCCACAAGATTGATCAAGGTGTAAGCTGTGAAGTTGATTTTTGCGTATTCTGACTTCTGCATCTAGTTCCCATCTGGGCTGATGTAGAATGGCAGGAAAAAGATTGGCAAGATTAAAACCATATTTCTGGGTGTTTACAAACATGCTCAAGGGACCGTCAATTTCCAACACCAGCGTCTTTTCCATTTTTTGATGGAAGCTGATCCTCGTCAACAATTTGTTAAAACGCAAATATTTAAGCAGTTGTCGCAACCTCGCTGCCCCGCTTTCAGGCAGGCAGACAGTCATTGCCTCACAACGCAAAAGCAGACCCTGAATCTGCGCGCAGTTGTAACGATGCAGCAGACCCGTACCGGTCATTTCCCGGAAGTGCAAAACTTGCTGAAAAGGAGGTAAATCACCGTAAAGTTGCCGTCCCAAATCAGCAGCAGAAATTCCGATTTCATGGGCAATTTCACTTTGAAAATTCTTCAAATCACCTGCAACCCCCTCCTCAAAACCCCGAAGACTAATTTCTCCTTTTCCTTTTAGCAAGGCGGAAGAATGGAAGAATACTTTTTGCCTGAGATCGGCCAATTCAGTTTTAACTTCCGTGTCAAATTCGGTACGATCGAGCAGAAGTTTTTCAAGACCTCGTCCTACAACAGCGTTTCCGGGAAAACCATCCAGAACCTGTTTTGTTGCTTCCTCAAGTTTTTCACGGACAGCACCCACACTTCCGGAAAAAACCGCAAGTAATTCTTCTGCAATTTCTAAAAGTTTTGTTGATTCCGGATTAATTAATTTGGGCAGAATTTTGCCCCGATTCGTCCGGAAGCACAA
>DTUH01000127.1 GCA_012964265.1 Candidatus Lambdaproteobacteria bacterium | reverse complement strand
CTTTCTATAGTTATCACTTAAAAAACAAATTTATGGAATCACATTTAACTGAGGAAAGGCCCGAAAAAAAAATCTCAAACGGTCCGGATGGTGACGTAGCATATCTATACGAGGCAATACAAGAAATGGCTGTCTCCTACAAATTCAAACCTGGAGAAAGGCTGAATGAGAGGGCTTTAGCCCAACAACTTGGAGTGAGTAGAACCCCACTACGGGAGGCTTTGAATAGACTCACAGCCGAAGGATTTCTGAATTTTAAATCAGGCCGGGGTTTTTCCTGTCGTCCGCTTGAACCGAAACAAGTGATGGATCTTTACGGACTTCGTACTGCGCTTGAGAGGGAGTCCGTCAGACAGGCTGTGGATCACGCAACGGAACAAGAGCTTACTGAACTGGAAGATTTTCTTCAGGAAACCGGTTCAGCATTCAATGATCGGGACAATAAGGATTTGCTGAAAATTGACGAGCATTTTCACGAGAAAATCGCAGAACTTGCTGACAATCAGGAAATTCTGCGCAGCCTGAAAAATGTCAATGCCCGCATTCGATTTATCCGCTGGATCGACATGGAAAATCGGCGTTCCACAACACAAAACGAACATCGGCAAATCCTTCAAGCAATCCGTGACAGAGACAAAAAATCCGCTCTGGAAAAAATGGAAACTCACATCCGGATGCGTCTGGATCAAATCAATGCCAACTTGAAAGAAGGCTTATCCAGAATTTATTGGGGAAGTGCAGCATGACAACAATTTTTTTGAGGAACACCACATGACAACAAACTCACCCAGCTCAACCGTCTTTCAAGGCGGCAAAAACGTTTACGGTGCCGCCGTTGGAATTTTGATGCTGGGAACACGATTTCCGCGTATTGACGGCGACATCGGCAACGCAGGCACCTGGCCATTTCCGGTGATGTATCGCGTGGTTCCGGGAGCTTCTCCGGATCGTGTTGTTCGACTTCAGGCAAAAGGATTGCTTGATGCTTTCATAGATGCGGGAAAAGATTTGATTAGACACGGAGCTGACGGAATTAGCACGAACTGCGGTTTTCTGGCCTTATTTCAGGATGAGTTTTCAGCTGCACTTGATGTACCTGTGGCGACTTCGTCAATCATGCAGGTTCCTTTTGTAGAGCGGTTGCTGCCTCCGGGAAAACAGGTGGGCATCATTACGATTTCCGCAGCAAATTTAACTGCCGAGCACCTCAAAGGCGTTGGTGTAGATCCGGAAAGTCCCTGCGTTGGTACGGAATCCGGAAGACATTTCAGCCGCGCCATTCTCAATGATGAAGCCGAATTGGACATCGAAGCCTCACGACTTGATTTACTGGATGTGGGTAACTCACTTCTCACCCAACATGAGGACATCGGTGCTATCGTGCTGGAATGTACAAACATGGTTCCCTATGCCGCCGATTTGCGCCGGAAATTTGGATTGCCGGTGTACTCGATATACACGTTGTTGACATGGTTTCAGAGTGGTTTGCTGCCGCGTCGCTTCCAACCTGAACTTGACGACACACGTTTATAAAATTTCTTTCCGGAAAATAGAGTTTTTCTTGAATCCAAAGATTTATATAAATTGATTGCTTTCATGTTCTGCCATGAATTCATGGTATATCTCAAAAAACCTTTTGGTGGCCATAGAAGGTTCTCTTTTTTCAGGAATCAAAAGAGCTAATTCCGTTTTAATAGCATTTTCCAGGGGCCGAAAAACCAGATTGTAGCCAAGTTCAATATATTTGTGAAAGGGCAGTAGAATTGACAATCCAAACCCTGCTGCTACCATAGGATATATCTCATGAGTGTTTCTGAATTCCATTTTTAGTTTTCGATTAACCTTTGCCTGCTGAAAATATTGGTCAATGTACATACGGGTTCCGGTGTTTGGAGAGTAAGATACAAAAGACTCACCTTCAAAATCGGAGGCTTTAATCAAAGTTTTTTTCGCCAATCTATGTCCAACAGGCAGAACGCACACCAAATCCATTGCGACAGTCGAATGAACCCTCACGTCATCGACCTCGAGAGGAAGGTTGGCAATTCCAAAATCATATTGCTGTGAGTTTAACCAATCCATAACCTGCAACCGTGGACGGTTCTCAACTTCAAGTGAAATATCCGGATATTGTTTACAGTAGCGAGTCAGGATTGGTGGAAGCAACATGGTCGCCACACCGGGCATAGTGATAATCCGCAGTTCACCAGTCCTTAAAGACTTGATTGCTGTCGCGGTTTGCTCAATTTTCCTTAATCCTAGAAATGCATGTTCTACTGTCTCGAAAAGTCGTCTGCCTTCTACAGTTGGTTCGAGTCTTCCCTTGCGCCGAAAAAAAAGTTTAAAACCAACATTACTCTCCAAATCCGAAATTAATCTGCTGACTGCCGGTTGTGAAATATATAGTACCTTCCCTGCCTTTGTCACACTGCCTGTCTCCATGACCGCCTGGAAAGCTTCCACCTGTCTATGATTCATTATCCTTCCTCAAATTTAGATTTTAAGTGCTTAACAACACTGTATAACATTTATTTATGAGGAATTGTAATATTATCATTTGAATTGATAGGTGAAACAAATCGTATTTATTATTAATTGTTGCTCACTTTCTATAGTTATCACTTAAAAAACAAATTTTTCTAGTTATTGTCAGCCCATGGATCAAGGCTGTTACCTCCAACAGCAATATCGATAACTGCAGGGCAGCCTGCATTTAGTGCAGCTTTGAAGGCTTTGGCAAACTCCACATTCCTGC
>DTUH01000126.1:11169-13001 GCA_012964265.1 Candidatus Lambdaproteobacteria bacterium | reverse complement strand
ACGAGGGCGCTGAAAATGGTCATGTTCGCCATCTGACCGCTGATGACTCGCGTTTCGACAAGGGGGTAGCCGAGAAAGCTCTGCATTTCCTCTACCAGTCTGTCTTCTGCCCAGGCGATAAACTCCGTGCCCTGATAATAGAAAATCTCCTGCTCAAAGGCCGCAAGCAATTCCTTATGTTCCGCGTAACGTCCGCAGGGATCTGTGATTTGAAGCAGACGCACCAGCGTGGACTGTGTCATTTCTGAAGGAATAAGGTTAATGCATTGTCGCTGACGCCATTCGTGGTTCTCTACACTTTTCTTCAGCAAATTGCTAACCTGCTCCTTAATTTTTGAAGGTGCCTGCACTACACTTTTTGACTCCCAATCTCCGGGAATTGCCCGGAAAAATGGAGGTGCCTCCGAACGCCCATGCCAGCGAACGAGTTGCGCACCAAGCCGCCGACCTCTAACTTCTATCTCAAGTTCCTGCTCGGCAGGTACTTCGGCGTCAACGTAAGCCAAAGCGATTGCCCTTCGGTCCTGTTCATCAGAGATCCGCATGGTTGCGCCTTCTCCCTCAAACTTCCAGTAAGGCACCATCGTTCCACTTGTTATCAGCCCAACTTTTTTATCGCCCAAAAACACACCATCGCCTTGACGTGTGATGCCTTTGTCATTCAGTGCAAGTGGCAGAAAGCGGCGCGGCAAGACTTCAGATGGCTCATATTGTCCCATCCGGATTTTACGTATTTCATCAAACTGCGCCCGCAACGCATCACGTCCCACAAAGTTCCCTTTGCGCTTTGAAAAACTCACCGCCACTGCTGTGAGCGGGAAAGCAAATGCCGGAATCTCTTTGCCTTCCGGATCGATCCCAAACTCGTGTCCATAAAGCGGCATTCCGGCTTCCAGCCGCAAAGTATCACGCGCTCCCAATCCTGCCGCGACCACCCCTCTGTCCTTGCCCGCTTCCTCAATTCGTGCCCAGATGGCTTCCATTTTTTCCGCCGGCGCAAACAATTCAAAACCTATCGGCTCGCCTGTATAACCGGTGCGCGCAACCAAAACTTCTGTTCCAAGAATAGTTATTTTTGAGAGACTGTTCCGGAATGTTTCGGGCATCGTTCCGTCACGCTTTACCTCCGCAAGTATCCGTCCGGAAAGCGGTCCCTGAAAGGCGATCATGGCAACTTCCTCCGTTTCGTCTTCCAACTGTAAATCAAAGGCCTTGGCCTGCTCCTGAAAATGGTTCCAGTCTTTTTCACGGTTGGAGGCGTTAACCACCAGAAAATATTCTTCTCCCGGATGATAAAGGTACGCATCATCCAGCAATCCTCCGTTTTCGTTGGGGATCAAGGTGTACTGTGCCTGCCACGAATCCAGTGACTCTGCGTTGTTGGTGAGAACGTGCTGCAGAAAAGGCACGGTGTCCTTTCCGTGTATCCGGAAACGTGCCATGTGACTGACGTCAAACAATCCGCCATAACGTCTTGTGGCAAGGTGTTCCTTTAGAATCCCTGTTCCGTACTGCAACGGCATATCCCAACCGCCAAAGTCGATGAGCCTGCCTCCGTTCGCGTTGTGCCAGGAGTGGAGAGAAGTCCGGAGAAGTTCCGCAGAGGGTTTGTTGTTTTCATTCATGGATTTTCCAGGGATAAGCGTGCAATGATATTTGAAATATTCCGGATTCCTGATTTTTAATCTAATATGCGGAATGGCTGGAAAGTAAAATTAAATGAACTCTACCACAGAACGGCTGAGGAGTCAAAAATTCTTTCAGGAATCATATCCGCAAATTAATCATTTTCCTGAAAGTGGTATCGGAAACCCTTTTACTCATGGTTGAAG
>DTUH01000126.1:0-11112 GCA_012964265.1 Candidatus Lambdaproteobacteria bacterium | reverse complement strand
CGAATCGGCATTTGGAATTTACAGCAAAAAAAACTTGATTCTCATACCTGTTATTCCTAAAATCAGTATGCTTTAAATTACGTTTTTTCAAGAAATTTTTTCAGGAGTAGCTAATGAATAACATAATTGGCAACCATGTTGGAGGCTCACGGGTGAACCAGACAGGTGGTACGCTTCAAGATGTTTTTAATCCTTCAACCGGTGGGGTTTCATCGCAGGTAAGATTATCAAGTGCTTCAGAATTGGATGAAGTGGTTAAGGTTGCAAGTGCAGCAGTTCCTGCCTGGGCGGCAACTCCTCCTTCAAAACGTGCTCAAGTACTCTATCGTTTCAAACGTTTGCTTGAAGAAAATGCGGATAAAATTGCAAGCGCTATCAGCAGCGAACATGGAAAAACACACGATGACGCTTTAGGGGAAGTGGGTCGCGGGCTTGAAGCAGTTGAGTTTTCCTGCGGAATACCGCAATTGCTCAAAGGAACTTTCAGCGAACAGGTCGCAACATCAATTGATGTCTATTCGATTCCACAGCCTTTGGGAGTTGTCGCAGGAATCACACCTTTTAATTTTCCGGCGATGGTGCCAATTTGGATGTTCCCTAACGCACTTGCCTGCGGGAATGCTTTTATTCTGAAACCGTCTGAACGTGACCCGAGTGTTACTTTAATTTTGGCGGATTTGCTTAAAGAAGCGGGTTTGCCGGATGGCGTGTTCAACGTCGTCCAGGGAGACAAAGTTGTGGTCGATGCCATTCTCGACAATCCTGAAATAATGGCAGTCAGTTTTGTGGGTTCAACTCCTGTTGCGGAATATATCTATACTCGCGGAGCAAGTAACGGAAAACGGGTTCAAGCTTTGGGGGGAGCAAAAAACCACATGATTATTATGCCTGACGCAGATATGAATCTGGCTGTTGATGCTCTGATGGGAGCTGGATATGGATCAGCAGGCGAACGCTGTATGGCAATTTCTGTCCCTGTTCCGGTTGGTGAAAAAGTCGCGGATGAATTGATGGATCGAATGATTCCCCTGGTTGAGAAACTTCCGGTCGGCCCTCCGGAAGATTCCAATGCCGCGATGGGTCCCGTTATTACAAAACAGAGTTTAGACAGAATTACTGCATTACTTCAGAGCGGAGTCGATCAAGGCGCAAAACTTCTGGTGGACGGAAGAGGATTGAAAGTTCCCGGTCACGAAAATGGATTTTTCATCGGTGGTTCACTTTTTGATCAGGTAACTCCGGAAATGGACATTTATAAAGAAGAAATATTTGGACCGGTTCTGTCCACTGTTCGCGTCGCGGATTATGAAGAGGCGATCAAACTGGTACACGGTAATCCATACGCAAACGGCGTGGCCATTTTCACCAGGGACGGTGATGCTGCAAGAGATTTTGTAAACCGCATTCAGGTAGGTATGGTTGGCATCAATGTACCAATTCCGGTACCGGTTGGATACCACAGTTTTGGTGGTTGGAAAAAATCAATTTTCGGAAGTCACCATATTTACGGCCCGGACACAATTCACTTTTACACGCGTCTCAAAGCGGTTACTTCACGCTGGCCGACTGGGATTAAAGCTGGAGCCGAGTTTAATTTTCCTAAAATATCTTTATGAGCGTTGTGCTTTTAAATCCGCTCCATCTTTTGACAATCCGTGACAAATCCAGCTTCCATTTCCGGAAGCGGACAATTCCTGAGTGAGTAAAATGGAATTTATTAGCTTTACTGATTTAACTCCGATTATTCCCGAAATCATAGTGCTGCTGACTGCCTTTACTGTCTTGCTCGTTGACCTTTTTGCACTGACAAAAGAAAGATCACTTACCTTGGCGGTAACCACGATCATCGGTTTACTTTTGGCAATGCTCGCGGAAACTCTGTTGCATGGAAAGGATATTTCAGGATTTTACGGAACCGTTGTCGCAGATGATTTTTCGATACTCTTTGAGTTTATCTACATGAGTGTTGCCATAGTAACCGTCTTTGTCTCGCGGCACTACATTGAGGAAAATGAGATGAATTTTGGAGAGTATTACGTTCTGCTCCTAACTGCTGTTTCCGGAATGATGTTTATGACTTCCGGACTTGATTTGCTGGTTATTTTTATCGGTCTGGAAATCATGTCCATTTCCAGCTACATTCTGGTGGGCATGAAACGCAAGGTTGCAAAGGCAAACGAAGCCGCACTTAAATATTTACTGCTGGGGGCCTTTTCCACAGGATTTTTGCTTTACGGAATTTCCCTGCTTTACGGTGCAACCGGAAGCACATTACTGCCGACGATCATCACTGAAATACAACAAAACGGTGCAGACAATCCTCTCGTGATTGTAGGAATGGCGCTTGTAGTTATAGCAATGAGTTTCAAAATAGCAATCGTTCCGTTTCACATGTGGACTCCGGATGTTTACACCGGTGCACCGACGCCTGTAACCGGTTTCCTTTCCGGTGCCGCAAAAGCTGCAGGTTTTGCTGTATTCATTCGTGTTTTGATGACTGGAATACCACTTGACGGTGCAAACTGGGAAAACCTCTTGTGGCTCCTTGCGGTGTTAACCATGACCGTAGGGAACGTCATGGCGCTGCGGCAGAACGAAGTCAAACGCATGTTAGCTTATTCCTCCATTGCCCATGCAGGTTATGTGATGGTTGCGGTGGTTGTGGGAAGCACCTCAGCCATTAGCGGTGTAATTTTTTATTCCTGTGCATACGCCTTAATGGGAACCGGAGCTTTTGGCATTTTGACCATACGGGACGCCGGACGCATCCCTAAAACTTTTGATGATTTGGCCGGTTACGGAAAACGAAATCCGCTGCTTGCGTTGCTGATGACATTATTTATTTTTTCACTGGTAGGCCTTCCCTTGACCGGCGGATTTATCGGCAAGCTGCAAATTTTCAGTGCCGCCCTGCAGGAAGGATGGATCTGGTTGACTGTAATTGGCATACTCAACAGCGCCCTTTCAGTTTATTACTATTTACGGGTAGTAATGTTTATGTATATGCGTGAAGGCGCTCTTCCGGAAGGTACCGTTTTGACCGGAAAAACCTCCGGCTTTGCCTTCGCAGGATTAATCGGAACCGCGGTAGCTGTGCTCTATCTTGGAGTTTTTCCGGACCAAATTTTGGAGCTTGCTTCCTTATCCATTCTGGCACTGCTCTAAGACAAAGCGTTTAAAAACAGAGGATGACACATTTGTTTAGAAATAAATTCCTGTCTCAAAAGAAAACAGGTCTTTGTTCCTGAAACAGTTTCCCGTCTCCTAATATTTCTCTTTTGGAGGAAGGTGATAAATAATGGCCACACTTTTTGCATGAAATCCCGGGTGCGTGAGTTACGCCGGGGATTCAGTTTGCTGGAGGTGATGATCGTGGTAGTGATCATCGGTATTCTGGCCACACTCGCTTATCCCAGTTTGGAAGCTTACCTGCAGCGCGCAAAACAAACTGAAGCCAAGGTAAGTCTAAGCGCAATTTACACTGCACAAAAAATCTATTTCGCGACCAATCAAACTTACGCAGATACACTCAGCAAACTGGATGTACAACTGGAATCCGGAGGGAGCGCGCGTTATGCAATCACTCTCACCGGTGACAGCACTTCCTTCACCGCAACTGCTAAAGGCAACCTCGATGATGATGCCGTGCTGGACATTTGGACGATTGACCAGAACAAAACACTGCAAAACACGGTCAACGATATTACCTCAGAATAAAATGAGGTTGCTGATTTCAGATTCAAGAATTCAGTTTTTTCATATCTCCCTTTTTGCCGCTCTTTTTCCGGCATTCCTGTTTTTCTCCGGATGTTCCGTTTCTCAAATATATCATGAAATCCCTCCTTCATCTGAAGCGCTCACTGAGATAAACTCTATCTATATTGATATATTTCAGGGTGAGCAATCCGTATTGTTCAACAAAATATTGACCCATGAAATTAATCAACGTCCGCTGCTAAAAAATTTACTGCTGTTACCTGAAAAAGAACAAACAAATGCAGCCGTGCTGAGTGTGGAAGTCCGGCGTTATGCCATTCATGATGAAGAAGAAATACGTCAGCAAACACAAATAATCTTGGTCGAACACGAGGTGCTGCAGGACAATCCAGCCGGACTCAACACTATTGAACGTGTCTTTGAGTTTGTCGAAAAGCCCTATAATGAGCGCTTGATTCACCGTACGCTGGATTTAGAAATTTATTATACAATCACCAATGTTAGCGGAGACAAAACTCTTTACTCAAATGTTGAAAATGCCAGCTTGAAGCAAAGCTATACAGGCGAAGAAAATATTTTGCTGATTCCGGATCCAGTAGATGAAATGGCACGTCTTGCTCAATTGCTGATGCAAAAGTTTTTAGATCGAATCACCCCTGAACCGAAAGAGCGTGTTGTTGAATTGGAAGAAGGAACAAGTCCTGTACCTTGGACTTTTGGGTTACTGGATTTCGGCCACCCACGAATTATACGCTCAAATCATTTTGCAACCGGAAAGAGATACGACCTTGCCTTAAAGGGCTGGTATTATGTGCTTTTTGAACCACGCACTTACCCCAAATCTGAGCGTTTTTTTTTCAGCGACGAAGTTTATTTAAGACTCAAAAAAGCAGATTTGCCTCACACAACCTTGCAGCCTTTACTGGAAATTCATGGCAAATCGTTTGATCAAGACGAAATTAATATCGTCCTTTTAGGTTTGATTCCAAATCAGGATTTTGAGCGTTATGCGCAAATAATAAAATTACACACACGTATTACTCAAAACATCGACCGTTTGAATTTAGCCTCAGCGCATTACAACCTGGGAGTAGTGTATCATTTACGTAATGAACTTGAATTGGCCGAATATCACTTCGCTCAAGCTAATGCTTACAATCCTCAGGAAAAATATTCTCAAGCTTGGACTGATTTGCAGCATCTTCAAGGTGACTACAATCCTCTGGATAAATTGATGGACCGTACAGTTGAATCTGCTGGAAAACTCAACCCACCTGAAGGCGCGTTGCTGCAGCCTAAAAACTGATTGTCTTCTTAATCCAGTTACAAAACTGAACCAGTTTTGGGTTCACAGTTCAGTATTGTCTTGGAATTTTATGTTAGACTTTTATTCTCCTATTATTCAGTTCAAATTTTTATGAAATTACTTCTTGCCTTTGTGACAGCGGCTTCACTCTTTTGTCTGCCTTTACACGCAGAAGAAGTTATCGTCAATGCTTCCGCCAAAATTTACAACAGCGACACAATTCATGCGAGGGATCAGGCATTAAAAAATGTGCTGGTTGAAGCAGTTAAAAAAGGTGTAGGGAGTTTGTTGGATACTAAAACAACCAACATTAATTATGAGGTCATTAAAAGCCAAATTTACAGCGCCAGTACGAAATTCATCCTTGATTATGAAGTGCTCAGTGAACAACAAAATTTTGACAACAACTTATATGAAATAATAATAACGGCCAATATCAATGCTGAAAAGATTCGGCAAAAACTAAAAACTCTGCGTATTCTCCAGGATAAAATGGAAAACAAGCGCCTAATGGTGCTTTACCGCAGCCGAGTTCCCGAAGCTGTGCCTCGTGAGAATGAGATTGTGGCAACCGCACTAGCCACAGTTCAGGAATCTTTTGCAGAGCAGAGCTTTCGGACGTTTAGTGAACAAACGATGATACAAGTCCATAGTTCTCTGGAAAAGGAAGATATAGTCGCACGGACTGTGGACACCCTGATTGCTCTCGCATTGAATTATAACGCAGATATCCTGGTGATAATGGGCATCAACACCGGCCAACGTGACAAACAGCAAGGAACATTAAATAAAGTCAGCGCAGCAGTACATTTCAGCGTTTATGATGCCGCGACAGGTCAACAAATTACCGAAACAAATGTTGAGGCGTATGAGATTTCACCAAAAAACCCCAGTGATTTAGAGAAGATCAATTTAATGGGAAAAGCGGCTGAACATGCCGTTATAGAAAATGTGCGCCGGTCAACCGAGCAAATAACTCGTTTTTATCAAGAGATGGGTGTTCTGGGTCAGGGATATTCCATAATTTTTAGTGGTTATTCGCCGTGGAGGGAAAGTTTGATTATTGACTATTTGGAAAATACCACTGATTTTCGAAATCTTGCTGAATTGAAAAATACTTTCGGTTATCTTGAACTGGAATTGTTCACTTTAAAACGAAAAAGCATTCTGCGCAGAAGAATTACCAGTGACTTGCTTGAACAGAAAATTGAAGTTGCTACAAAATCCATTGCCGGAAACAACCTGTATTTTATCAACCCAAATCCAATGGAGGAAGAGGAAGAGGAAGAGGAAGAGGAAGAGGAAGGAGGGGAGAAACTTCCAGCAGACAACTCTTCTGAAACATCAGTAGAAACGACGACGGAAGAAACTCTTTCTCAATAATTTGCCTAAGTCTTAGTCTCAACTTGTTGACCCAACGATTTCCCTTCTTTATAATTACTTCCAAACAAATAAAAGTCCTTTAAAAAATAATCTTGTAATCTCCAGTGCAAATGTTTAGGGTGTCTTAATGCTTACAGTAGCTGAACTGTTTGCATCCTGATCACTTTTTTACATAAAACCTGCTGAATCAGACTGCCGGTTTTTTGACAGGATCTGTGCTTGGAACTGTTGACCAACAGCTAATAATACACTACTACCTTGGATACGAATATCCAGAAGCAGTCAGTAACTAAATTGATCTTTTTTCAGCAAAATTCAAAATACAGAAAATGTTGAGAACAAGCTTAATCAGGAGATTTCAGCCTAAAATAATAATTGCTTTGTACGGATTTTTGTTTATCACGTTTTCTGTACAGGCTGAAACGATTTACGAGCTCGATTTTTCCGTGGCTTCAGGTGATGTCAAAAAATGGTTTGAAACAATACACTGGGAATTCCGCGAAGATATTGCTGAAATGAATCTCCGTTTTGAAGAGGGGAAGCTGGTGATTGAACCAACTCAAGACGAGCTTGGAGTATTGATGCGGGAGTTCGACAAAAAGGACTATCTGCATGGTGTAACAAAATTACGCATCGAATGGGGAGTAGATCAATACCCGCCTGGTGCAGACTGGAGCGGACCTAAAGACAAGTCACGAAATACTCGTGAAGCTATTTCCTTTATGGTCTTTTTTGGTGACACCAAACTTAACAGCGGATTTTTCTTTGCACCTAACCTGCCTTATTTCATCAGTTTTTTCCTTGGTAAAGATGAAAAACCTGATCAGGTTTATTTCGGAAACTACTGGCAGAAGGGTGGCCGCTATCTTTGTATCCCCTGTGACGGAAGCACTGGAAAAACATTTGTCACAGAAATTGACCTTTCTGCAAAATTCTTTGAATTATTTGGCAAGCAACAACTACCAATTACGGCCCTTGGTATTGCGGTCGATGTGCAAAAAACTGAGAAAGTAAATGGACGTCACTCAAAGGCATTCATCAAACGGGTTGAATTGTTCTGAAAAAATGAATTTTTTTAAAAATACCTGGTGCGCTATGCTTATCAGGAAAATTCTCTTATACCTGAAGACTCACCAGAGGTTTTTCGTAAATTAATAAATCTCTTCAATTCAGAAAATCTTGACGAGCTTCAGAAAAACTTAGAACGGCTCTCTCAAAAATATCCCTTACTGCTTTCACCTGTTTTGCAATCCAGTCTCACGACAGCATATTTCAAACAGGCTGAAGAACTGCACCAAAGGTTATGTTCAGGTTGCCACAGTGGGGCATTCGCTGAAAGGGCTTTACCGGCCTTAGACCTTTTCAGGCAATCCCGTTCCATGTCACGCATGGAGTTTACCGCCCGAATTTTGACTGGACTTCGTGGCAATCAGCTTACTTCTTTGGAAAACCCTTTTACAGGCACAGAACTTTCTGCACTGATCGGCTATTACAGAACCGCTGTTCTCGAGGAAACAAATTAACTGAAATTCTTGTAATACCAATTAATTTTACAGTGAATTAATAAGGCAGAAAAAATTGTTAGAGGACAATTTTGGTGCCAATTCCCTGGTCGGTGAAAAGTTCTGCAATGACAGAGTGGGTGTCAGTCCCATTGATTATTTGTGCGGATTCAACACCATTATTAATACAGTAAAGACCGGCATCAATTTTAGGCGCCATTCCACCACTAATCACGTTTTGCTTGATCAGATTTTCAGCTTCATTTGCAGAAAGCTGACCGCGCAGTTTTCCATGTACAAGAACACCGTCTACGTCTGTCATGAAAATTATCTTGTAAGCATGCAGTGAGACGGCAATTCGTGATGCGGTTGTATCTGCGTTAATGTTGTAGGTTGTACCGTCCTTGCCAAGACCAATTGGCGAAACAACCGGCAGAAAACCTTGTTTGAGCAATACCAGCAGCAGTTCCGGATTGACACTTTCGATTTCTCCTACATAGCCCAAATCAACTCCTCCATCATGCTGCTTTTTGCGGGCCTCAATCAATAATCCATCTTTTCCACTAACTCCAACAGCTTTTCCACCGAAAGTGTTTAGATGCGTAATTATTTCTTTGTTAATTGTTCCTGAGAGCACCATTTCCGCAACTTTCAGATTTTCTGAACTTGTAACTCTTAAACCATCAATAAAGGAAACTTCCTGGCCTAACCTTTCCATTGCTTTAGAAACTTCAGGACCGCCGCCATGAACGATTACAGGCAGCATTCCCAGCGATTGGAGTAAAACAATATCCTGCGCAAAACTATGTTTGAGCTTCTCATCAATCATGGCTGCTCCACCATATTTAATGACCACTATTTTTCCATTGAAACGCTTAATGTATGATAGAGCTTCTATTAGTATATTTTTATTTTCTTCGGTAAACATAGACATTGAAGGTCCCTGAAAAATTTAGATTACTCTAAGAAATATAAAATTTATATTCTCTGGAAAGATGCAGTACTTTTACCTGCACAAAACGGGAATTGTTAAAATTATGAACGGAAAGGAACAATTAATTTTTGATTGAGACGCAGGTGACTTGCAGACTTGAGTTCATTTAGTGCAACCAACACTTTGACTGTTGTCTGATAGAACCGGGCAATTCTCCAAAGGGTATCGCCATTTCGGACCCGAATAATCCTGTGTCTGACTTTAGGTGCGTTGTTTGAACTGGTTTTTGCCACAATAGTTTTTTGTGGTTTTCTACGTCCTTTTGCAGGTGCTTTTACATAAAACCTCATTCCCGTCCGTAACTGCTTCGAATTATTTAAGCCATTCCAGCTCATCAACTTTTTCACTGTAGTTTTATAGCGTAATGCTAAATGTGAAAGCGTCGTATTTCTGGGAACCCGAATAACATTCGCAGCACTTGGCAGGTTCCCATTTGATATTTTTCGGTACCCAATTACCAGTCTTTGACCTGCTCGAATCGCATTAGGACTGGAGAGTTTGTTCCATCGTATTAATTTTTTGACTGTTGTTCTGTATCTCTGTGCAATTACAGAAAGCGACCCACCCTTTGGTACTCGGATACGCTGGGCAATCAATCTAGGACCGGCATTTGAAAATGTGCCTGCCACTTCCTTAAAAACTCTCCAAGTCGGAACATAAGTTTTCAGTCTCCGGTTCACACGTAATACCGATTTGGAATTCAGGTTGTTCCACCTTGCTAAACGTCGTATGGACGTTTTGTGTTTCCGGGCCAAGTCCCATAAATTATCACCATTTTGAATCCTGAAATAAATCGGTGCACCAAACTTTTCCAGCATTCTTGTCACTCTCACAGAATTTCCAAGAAGAGCATTATATGAAAGACCCCATTTTTTTGATGGTTCCGGATTTTGCTCCAGGGAAGAAATTAATGTCCTGTGAAAACGTTGTGGGACATAGAATGAATAGCGCGTCTGTGTCATTGGAGGCACACCAAGAAATAAAGCGGGGTTATTTTCACGAAGCAAACGAAATGACATTCTTGCACGCCGAGCCACTTCTTCCAAAGAGAAGGCTACAGACAATCTGGCTTTTGTCTCATCCATAGGTTCATCCGGACGCACGTGACCAAAACCATAACGCTGCTTGTTTTTGTAGATGACTGCCATGGCCATAATTGCCGGCACGTAACTTCGTGTTTCAGAAGGCAAACGCAGTGACGAAAAATTTTGCTTTCTTCCTTTTCTCTTCGCCAGCCTGATTGCTCTTTTGACCCGTCCTTCGCCTGTGTTGTAGGCAGCCATCGCTAATTCCCAATCACCAAAAAGTCCGTAAAGGTGTTTAAGGTAGGTAATTGCCGCTTTTGTAGATAGCACAGGATCACGCCGTTCGTCAATCCAGCGGTTAATTTTTAAACCGTAAATCCGACCTGTTGATGCGATAAATTGCCATAAGCCTACTGCACTTTTGTTGGATCGTGAAAGCACATTGAAATTGCTTTCAGCCGGAACCATGTAAACCAGATCCAGCGGCATTCCTTCTTCACGCAGCATCTTGGTAATCATCGGGATATACTTGCCTGAGCGACGTATTCCTGTTATCAACTGCTTCCGTTTCTTTGATGTAAGTCTCCGGATAATTCTTTTGACTTTTGAAGTGTAACGGAGAGGAATGTCATATTTCTCTCCTTCCACTTTCCAAATTTGATTTCGATAAAGAGTGTCCGGGAGAGCTTGTTTTTTTACTGAAGGGCGTTTTTTTGAAGGAGTACCCAACTTAATTTGCTGGATGCCGCTGCCGCTCGTTTCAAACATCAAAACCTGATTACGAAGCGGTGCCGGCTGGAATGAAGGTGATGCTGCCTCGATATTGGTGACGAAGGCAATAAAGAGAAAAAATGCCACAAAGCAACTAATACTTATTTTTAAAACTTTATATTTCATGAGTGCTTTGTTTTAAAAGTGAATGCGCGCCTTTAATTTCAGAAAATTATTACTTTTTTCATTATAATTGAAACTTGACCTTCATCAAGCTTAATTCTTTTTGTAACCCTGAATGAAAGTGCAAAGATCATGCACTAATACAGATTTATTTGTTGCAACTACTTGCACAACAAAAATAGTTTGACTATCATGCTTTTCTTCAAATAGAATGAAGGAACATTCCACAAAAGCGAGAATAGCTCAGTTGGTAGAGCGCAACCTTGCCAAGGTTGAGGTCGCGGGTTCGAA
>DTUH01000125.1 GCA_012964265.1 Candidatus Lambdaproteobacteria bacterium | reverse complement strand
GGGGTCCACTATATTGATTTAGCGGAGACCTAAATCCGTAGTATTTATTTGACGAGCTTTTCAAGTTTGATCTGAGGAAATAGATATCGGTTTGCTGCTGCCCTGCAACGTTGTTGTTTACGAAGATCCGAAAACTGGAGAAACTGTTTTGGGTATCATCGATCCGGAAATGATGGTGCAGGCAACCGGAAGAACCGATTTAGATGATTTTGCTAAAAGTGTACGGGAAAAACTGCAAAGCGCACTCGATTCAGTTTGAGCTTAAGTAGCAGGTCCGGATGAGAAAAGTTTGCTTTTCGTTGATCCTGTGTTACACTCGCTTTTGCAACTTGAGCGACTTAAATAACAGCAAAACTAAATTCTATTTCAGGTGAGCGGCTTCAACGATGGCAAAAGTGATTACATTCGCAAGCCAAAAAGGCGGGGTGGGAAAAACTACATCAGCCGTACATCTGGCAACCGCCTTTGCACTTGGAGGTTATAAGACGCTTCTGGTGGACCTTGATCCACAAGGCTCAGTTCATCACTCTCTGGGCGTAGAAAATCCTGCCGGTTTGGGCATACGTGAAGTTTTTTGTACGCCCAATATTTCGCTCCAAGAAATTATAAACACCGGCAAGCACCAAAATCTTGACCTCCTGCTTTCAAATATTCAAGACCTGCTGACAGAACAAACTGTCAACAAAATTGCCGCCGATTATTACCATGTAGCGCAGTGGATCGAGCAGAATGCCGCGGGTATCTATGACTTTATTATTATGGACGCACCTGCTTCCACAAGCTCCCTCAGCATTAATGCGATGCTTGCGGCAGACCTCATTATCGTTCCGCTTGAATGTGAAACTTTAGCCATAAAATCTCTAAAACGCTTTTTGCAGGCCTTTAAGGACTTGCAAAGAACAATTGAACCGAGACTGCGTCTTGCAGGCATTTTACTGACCATGTATGATGATGAAATTCTGTCCCACCGTCAAGTTTGCAAACAGATTTGCCAGACGCTGGGAGACTCTGTTTTTGAAACCATTATTCCAAATTGTCCATATATTCTTGAAGCCAGTAATTTAGGTATTGATGTTATTCAGCGCCACTTGAATTCAGCAGGCGCAACCGGATACATCCGCCTCGCAAATGAATTGCTGGACCGGTTTCTTTTGTCCAGGGCCGGAGAGCTAAGTTAGCGAAAACGAAAGAAAATATTTCCAACAATCAACAATGTCAGACAAACCGCATTATCGAAAACTTCTGCTGTTTTTGCTTTTTGCGGAATTGATTTTCTTCTCAGCACCGCTTGTTGCAGGTGATGCCGATGGTAAAGAGCATAACATTGAACCGTTGCTGGCAAAGGTTTACAGTCAGGAAGATGTTTCGAAATGGTGGGTCAGTGAAAAACTGGATGGAGTACGCGCGATTTGGAATGGCGAAAAACTTCATTTTCGCAGCGGGAATTTAATTCATGCTCCGCTCTGGTTTACCGCAAATTTTCCTGATCTGCCGATGGATGGCGAACTTTGGGTGGGACGCGGGACTTTTGACAGACTTTCCGGAATCGTCCGCAAAAAGATTCCTGTTGATAATGAATGGAAACAAGTGCGCTACATGTTATTTGAGCTTCCGGACCATTCCGGCACTTTCACCGCTAGAGTTCAAAAAATGATAAAATTGACAACGTCCGTAAAAATACCCTGGCTGAAGGTAATACCGCAAATTCGCCTCAAGTCGGAAGAGGAACTGCTGAAGATGCTGGATGATGTTGTAAAAAAGGGAGGTGAAGGTTTGATGCTGCATCGGGCCGATTCGCTTTATCACAGCGGCAGAAGTGATGACCTGCTTAAACTGAAACCATGGCAGGATGCTGAAGCTACTGTAATTGAAATCCTGCCAGGCAAAGGTAAATTCAGTGGAATGATGGGCTCATTACTGGTTAAAGACCAAAGCGGTCACATCTTTCGCATAGGAACAGGTTTCAGTAACGACGAGCGTCGAAGTCCGCCCCCGGTTGGTTCCGTTATTACCTTCAAATTCACTGGAACCACAAAGAAAGGATTGCCGAGATTTGCCAGTTTTTTGAGGATACGCCAACAGTTTTGATGTATCGAATCCCGCCATAAAAAATGAGCCTGATCCGGAGTCAGAGTGCAGTATTATGAAATTGGAACATGGGCTGTGCTTGGTCTGATCACGGGCAGTTTTGTCAACGTTTGCCTGGAGCGTTTGCCTCTGCAGTTTGCAGACAAAGAAAAACGTTCACACCTGTTGACATCTCCTGAAACGTCCACTTTCCTGAAACAGTACATCCGGGATCAGACGCTTAGTTTATACAACCCTGCACGTTCTTTTTGCTTTTCATGTGGACATCAGCTGCGCTGGTTTGAAAATATTCCCCTGTTTTCATATTTAATGTGTGGAGGTCATTGCCGAAAATGCAATGCCGCAATCGGCATAAAAACGATTTCGACTGAAGCCCTGCATGGCTTGTGGTATGCAGTGATGGGCTGGTTTTTACACGGCTGGATTTTGCCTTTGACATTCAGTATTACCTTTTCATTTTTGTGGATTCTGGGACACTGCTGGAACTGTCAGCAATTACGAAAAACACTGTTTTTTGCAGGAGCAATTTTGTTGATTTTAAATTTTGGCGCTTACTCTTATTGATTAGCGAATGAAAAAACTACTGATAATTTTACTCAAAATAGGAGTTGTAGGAAGCATTTTGGTTTATCTTATCCAAAGCGGCCGACTGAATTTCGAAAAATTGATGCTGTTCCGGGATGCTCCGGAAATACTTGCGCTGATGGTTGGAGTACTTGTTTTTGCCGTTGTACCGATGGCGACATTTCGCTGGTGGTTATTGTTACGGGCAATCGGTGTGCCGGTAAATCCTAAACAAACATTTTTACTGACATGGATCGGTAATTTTTTCAACACTACACTTCCGGGAGCAGTTACCGGAGACGTAGTCAAGGGTTACTACGTAATCAAGGCACAACATGAAGAAGGACGTACCAGAGCTTTTATGACGCTGCTGATCGACAGATTTGTAGGATTATTCGGCTTGATTGTGATGGCTTTTTTGGCGCTCGTCTTTAATCTTGAACTAATACTTTCTCATGAAAGTCTTCACTCGCCCGCATGGATGATAACGGTTCTTTTTGGAGGAACAGTTTTATTTTACGCGATAGCGCTTTTTCCATTTAAGGAAGGCCGTGATCCCTTTGTACGGCTCTTTCAGCGTCTGCCTGCAAAAAAGTTTAGCCTCAAAGTTTATTCCGCATTCAAAAGTTATCAGCACCAAAAAACAACTTTAACCATTACCCTCCTGCTGTCAATTGGAATCCACATTTTAGTCGCATTGATTTTTTTCCAGGTGACGCGTTTAATGGGAATTAAAGAAATGGAACTGGCGACCCAGTTTTTTCTGATGCCGATCGGCCTGATCACTGTAGCAATTCCATTAGCGCCTGGCGGAATCGGAATAGGGCATGTAGCTTTTGAATCACTTTATCAGCTTGCCGGCTTTTCCGGAGGCGCGGACATTTTCAATCTATTTGTCATTGTCCAACTGGGCGTTTATCTTTTGGGCGGAATACCATATTTTCTTTACAGCAGTGAATATAAAATCCCAAAACATCCGGAAGAAATGCTTGAAGATGAAGTTGAAAATTGAAAAGAATCCTGAATTTTCAGTCATCATTCTGCAAAACCGTCAGATGTTCCTGGACACTTGAAGAGAGGGCGTTTAAATCATAACCTCCTTCGAGCAGACTCATAATTCTTCCTCCGGCAGACTTCTCCGCCAACTGTTTCAGTTCCATTGTCAACTCCCTGAAAGTTCGTTCAGTGAGATTCAGCGAAGCTAAAGGATCATCACGATGCGCGTCAAATCCTGCAGAGATCAAGACAAAGTCCGGATTGTATTCCAACAATTTCGGCTGCACATTGGCATAAAATGTTTGCAAATATTTTTCATCCTCCATTCCGGGAGGAACAGGAACATTGAGGGTAAATCCGGATCCCGCACCACTACCTCGTTCATCCGCAAAACCGGTTCCGGGATAACTGGTACGCGGATCCTGATGCATGCTGACAAAATAAATATCTGCCCGTTCCTCAAAAAAATGCTGCGTGCCGTTTCCATGATGCACATCAAAATCAAAAATCAGCACCCGCTGAAATCCCATTTTTCTGGTCAGAAACTCTGCCGCCAGCGCAATGTTGTTAAAAAAACAAAAGCCCATTGCGGTTTCATATTCCGCATGATGTCCCGGCGGACGAACCGCGCAGAACGCGTTATCAATCCTGCGTTCCGCAACCTCCAGCGCCGCGTCCAGCACAGAACCTACTGCGTGTAAAGCCGCGTTATAAGTTTGTGAAGATATAACACAATCCTGTGTATGCAGCATTTTCGCACCGCTCACTGCCGCGGCTTCGACTTCCGAAATCAGTTTTTCCGCGTGCAGCATTTTTATCTCCGCTGTGGTCGCGGCACGCCCCGGTTGCACTTTGAGTTTTTCCATCAAACCACCGGACTCAAGTCTTTCCAGAATTGCTCTCAGACGGTTTGCGTTTTCCGGATGAGAACCTGTGTCGTGTTCGAGGTAAATGGGATTCGTATAAAATCCGGTTTTCATTTTTCTCCGTTTAATTTACTGTAATAATTTTTGTGCTCCAAATCATGACGCATACTAACTCAATCCGGCATCTGCCTTCAAGTCAAAGCTGGTACTTATGTAGTTTTTTATACTTCACGGATTGTGTTTGAGTATGAGTTTGGTTAAAATCGAATCTGGTTAATAAAGATCTCCAGCATGGAAAGCGGTTTTTCAGTTTAAATAAAGCAGTGACAATTTTAGAAATCTATACTTTTCCTGATCCAATTTTAAGACAGAAAACAGAGGCGGTTACAATTTTTAATCACGAGCTTGCTGAAACCACGCAATCCATGTTGGAAACAATGTACGTTTCCGGCGGAATCGGTTTGGCGGCAATTCAGGCAGGAATCCTCAAACAAATAATTGTCATTGATTTAAAAAGCGGCGAGGAAGAAATCAGTTTGCGCGAACCCCATGTTTTCATCAATCCTGAAATTGTAAAGGAGTCAGGGACAACCGTCTCAGAAGAAGGCTGCTTGAGTGTCATTGAATTCCGCGGTGAAATTGAACGTGCAGAAAAAATAACAGTTGAGTATCAGAATGTCAGAGGCGAAGCCCAAAAAATGGATGCTGAGGATATGATGTCCATTTGTCTGCAGCATGAAATTGACCATTTGAACGGAGTTTTATTCATTGATCACTTGCCGGTGCTAAAACAGAAAATGGTAAAAAAACGGCTGACAAAACTCGCAAAAGCAGAGGCATGATTCCGCGTCATCTTTTTTTTTGCACTATTTTGCTAACGTTCTGGGTTGCCCCTTTTTTTGGCAGCGAAACTGTTTTTGCCGAACAACTAAATTATGCCCACGCTTTTGTAACCACTTCCACGGGAATTGAAATCCCTGTGGAAGTTGCTGACACACAAAAAAAACGGAGTTTAGGACTGGGAAAACGCTCAGGACTGAAAAAAAACTGGGGGATGCTGTTTGTCTTTGAAAAACGAAAAGCACATCGTTTTTGGATGAAAGACATGCAATTCCCTTTGGATATATTATGGATTGATAATTATCGGATTGTACACATTCTGAGGAATGTCCAGATGGTAAAAAAAGGTGAAAAGCCCCCTGTTTTGGTGCCTTCGGAACCGGCTAATTTTGTGCTGGAAATTGAATCAGGACGTGCCTCCAAGCTGGGACTTAAGCCGGGAGATATTTTGAACTATAATTTTTAAACTTGACCGACTTGCCGACAACATTAACCAAACCGCTACAATGACAAAATCACAAACCATTTGCATAGTGGATGACGAGGCAGCAATCCGTGAAACACTTGAGAACGTGCTGTCCGATGAAGGATATCCGGTAATGTCCTGTAAGGATTCTATACACTTTTTTGCAGAATTGGAGCAGCAAACACCGGATTTAGTGCTGTTGGATATCTGGCTTCCCGGCATTGACGGTATGGCGATTCTCAGTAAACTGCGTGAAACCCATCCGGAACTGCCGGTAATCATGATGAGCGGACACGCGGGTATTGATGCGGCAGTAAACGCAATTAAACTGGGCGCTGTTGATTTTATGGAAAAACCTTTGCGCCTGGAAATACTGCTCGACAAAATTGCAGTTGTACTTTCAAACAAACCTCCGGAGAGAATAAAAGATCTGGCATCAGATACGAGGATGGAAGTTGCCAAGATTATCAATCCAATCATACCTTCCGGAGCAGTGCGGCTCAAGGATTCGGAGCGTCCACAACGCACATTGAAAGGCAATGTTGTTTTGAACGGCAAAGGGCTTTTGACTGGACGCAACACGGGTGTAATTTTAAGTCCGCTTGATCCGAATTCCGGTGTTGTATTTCAAACCCTGGATGATACATCTTTACCTGCGCACATCACGAATATTGAAAATTTTTCCCAATCGGTGAAACAGCAGTCCTTCAGCGCAAATTCTACTGTATTAGCCCGCAAAAATCGGCGGGTGCGCACAGTGGAGCATTTAATGGCATCCCTGCACATGGCTGGAATCACCAATGTTTTGGCAAAAGTCGATGAGGAAATACCAAATGTCGATGGATCAGCCCAGGATTTTAGCGAACTTATCAAAGAGGCCGGTGTGCAGGATCAGGATGTTCCGGCAAAAGAAGCGGTAGTGTTGGCTCCAATACAGGTTGGGCGGAAAAAATTGGCGGAAAAACACCTTTATGTGGAACCGTTTGACGGCTTTGAGGTCAAGATGCGTATCGATTATTCTGCACCGATCGGTGAGCAAAATTTAACATTTAATCCTGATCAGAATTCATTTGACCTTGATATTGCGCCGGCACGTTCATTCAATACCTTCGAAAATATTGATCTGGCACAAAAAACAGGAACAGTCGGCAGCGGTTATCTGGACTCCCATATCATTTTGCATGACGGAAAAGTGATCAACACGGATTTGCGTTTTCCGGATGAGTTTGTACGACACAAAATTCTGGACCTCATCGGGGACCTTTATTTGCTCGGTTATCCCTTGAGAGGTCGGGTCGTGGCCAACATGACATCACACGGTTACAATCAGGCACTCGTCCAAAAACTCCATGTTGCACTGACGACTTGAAAAAATAGTGTTAACCGAATCGTTCCCTGAACGGAGTCAAAGGGAATTTAAAACTCAAAACTTTTAAAAAATGCGCCATCAAGCTCGATCATACGCACTACAGGCACTTTATCAGGCGGAACTGATTCAAAGTAAAGCCATGAAACACGCAGATCGTTTTTTTGATCAACTTGATACCAGTCCGGAAATAAAAACATTTGCACGGGAATTGGCGGCAGGAACACTCCAGCATCGCAAACACCTTGACCGCTATTTGCGGCGCAATCTTGAACACTGGAAACTGAACCGTCTTTCTACAACAGTCCGGAATATATTACGTCTGGCAGCCTACGAACTTTATCACCACCCGGAATTGTCTCACAGCGTCGTCATCGATGAGGCTGTGGAACTCTGTAAGGATTTTGTGGACGATACTTCACACGGTCTTACAAACCGTGTTTTGCAAAGAGTTTATGACCAAATAACTGAAGAGAGAAAAACCAAAGCTTTGGCAAAAAAAGTAGATGATTCAAAAGACGAAAATTCAAAAGACGAACCGGACAAAACAGAACCTGAACCGGAATCAAAATATAAAAGAAAATCGTCCACCAAAAAAGTCTGAAATCCACCCCGCACCTAAATCGGCAATCCTGAAATGAAAAAATCAAGAGGTTATTTAGGTGCTGGTTGGATTTTAAATTATTTCGCTGTTGTACACTTTAAAATCTAAATCAGTTTACCGCAATTATTCTTCAGCCAACTCCTTCAACTTGTTACCGGTCACCCGGAACATAGTCCATTCATCCAAAGGCGATGCTCCCATTCTCTTGTAAAATTTAATTGCAGGTTCATTCCAGTTTAGTACCGACCATTCCAAACGTCCTCCGCCAATTTCCCGCGCACGTTGTGCTGTACGGCGCAGCAATGCTTCTCCTACGCCTTTACCCCGAACGCTTTCACGCACATACAGGTCCTCCAGATAAATTCCGGGACGTCCCAAAAAAGTGGAGAACGTACGAAAATAAAGTGCAAATCCCAAGGTCTGGTTTTTGTTGTAAGCAATTTGCACCTCTGCCGGTGAATTTATGCCAAATAGCGTTATCTTCAGCAACTCTTCAGTTGCAACCACTTCATCAGCAAGGTGCTCATACTCAGCAAGAGCTTTGATCAATACTAATATTTCTGGGACATCATCTTCTTCGGCTTGCCGTATTTCGAAGTCAGTTTTAATTTCTGTCATGGGGTTCTCATTTAGTAAATTGAAGATTGTCTAATAATTTTTTCATATTTCTCTACCTCTTTTAAATTACCACGTTTGCGGAAACCTTTGGCTAAAATTCCGCATTTTTCAATCAGCATCCGTATCGCTGCGGTTCTGTCTTCCGGACGCAGACTTTCTGTCTTTAATATTTTCTGAATGGACTGCACTCGATAGCGATCAATCCCCCAATCACTTCGTGAAAGTTGATCCGCGTGACCTCCGTGACGAGTCATCAATTTTTCATCGAGCAGCGCAACCGGATGCTGAGCGGTTAAGCGGAGCCAAAGATCGTAGTCCTCACAAACGGGCAGGTTTTCATCAAACAAACCATGGACTTCAAACAGTTCGCGACGCAATATCACCGTTGAAGGAGCCATCAAACACAGTGCCAGACTTGGCTGAAAAATCCAACCCTCCTTTTTTTGATGCTTTTTTTTCGGATTGACCCTGACTCCGTTCCTGATCCAAATTTCATCAGTGAAATGAAGCGGACATGCCGGACGCATTTTAGTTTGCGCAATTTGTTTCTGTAATTTGTCCGGATGCCAAAAATCATCTGAATCCAAAAAAGCGATCCACTCGCTGTCGCTGTTTTTGATAGCGGCATTTCTTGCGGCACTGACTCCCCGGTTTTCCGAAAAAACAATCGTCCTGATTTTTCCGGAATAGCGTTCTATAATTTCTGCTGTAGAATCCGTGGAAGCGTCATCCACTACAACCAATTCAAAATCACCAAAAGTCTGATCCAAAACCGACTGAATGGATTTTTCCAACCATTCGGCACGATTCCATGTCGGCAGGATTGCGGTTATTTTCGGCATGGTACAATTTTAAAATACGACCTATTATTTCTTGCTGAAACCGGGATTTCACTTGACATTTTATTGATACCCCCATAAGGTATATAAATCAAATTCAACTTTTTTAGGAGTCACCAATGCATCCAAATCACGATAATCAACTTGTCCGCCTGAAAAAGGTTGAAGGTCAGGTACGCGGAATCCAAACCATGATTGAGGAACGTCGATATTGCATGGACCTGCTTTCGCAAATCAGGGCGGTTACAGGCGCAATGCGTAAAATCGAATCCGGAATTTTAGAAAGTCACCTGCAGCATTGCGTTAATGATGCACTCCACTCGAAAAACTCAAAAGATGCCGCAGTAAAAATTAAAGAAATTACACGGCTCTTTGAAAAAATGAATTAGCTGCTAAGAACTTTCGTGCAGTTTCCTGGTAATTTGAAGAGAGAATAAATACCAAACCAATCCGGCGGCCTGCAGCAAAAACAGTACGCCTAGCGCAGCCTGATAACTTACCGGATCATAACCGCTTTCCGTAGTCGGCCACATTTCGATGATTGCACCGACACCCCATTGTAAAATGAAGGCTCCCATAAAAACCAGCAAATTCAGGAGAGTACTAACTCGTCCGGAAAGCTCTTTGGGAAATATTTGCGCATATCCGGCATAGACAAGAATGCTTGCTGATCCAAAAAATCCCAGCAAAACAACCAGAAGAAAAGGGTTGCCGTTCCATCCATAAGCCATCGCTCCCTGGGAAAACAAAAATAATGACATACCTAATACACCAATTGGAATTGGACGTACATCAAAAATCTGAGAGAGTCTTTCGGCAATAATTCCAAGTGTCAAAAAACCTGCAATAAATGCCAGTATCATTGCAAATAAAAGTTGAGCAGCAGCATCTCCACTGATTCCAGCCACATCCCTCAGCCAGGGTTTCATCCAGAGTCCCTGAATCGCCATATTTGAACCCTGTGAAATTGCGGCTAATGGCGCAATCCTCCAGAAAATTTTACTCCGGAAAACCTGCCACATTTCCTTTATTTGTTTTTTCAGTTCAGGAAGTTGTTCATCTGGCTTTTGATGTTCAGGCAAAAACACCCATAAACAAAGCGCCGAAAAAAATGTAATGACTGCAAACCCCGAGAAAACTCCACGCCAATCCGTAAATGAAAGAGCATTCTGCAAAGGTATTGTTGCTCCAAGTGCTCCCAATCCTCCGGCAACCATCTGCAAACCATTGATCGTCGGCAACCGCTCACTTGAAAACCAAATAACGTAGGCTTTAAAAGCAGCCATCAAACATGCGGAAACTCCTAAACCGATCAGCAGCCTTCCTGCAATTAATCCCGAAAGTGAATCTGACTGAGAAAATATCCATGCCCCCAACGCGGCGAATAAAAGCAGGGTGGACTCAGTGCGGCGCGGACCGTAGCGGTCCAGCAAAACGCCAAGCGGCAGTTGAAAAGCCGCAAACGAAATAAAATAAACGCTCGTTAAAAGCCCCAAATCAGCAGGACCGAGTCCAAGTTCCCGAACCAGATCGCCCTCAATTATCGCGTTGGCGTTGCGGTAAAAATAGGAAATGGCATAACCTAATGCCAAAGGGAAATAGATGCGGGCAAAGAGCATTTTAGTGATTTAATGAGGTAAAGCAGGCGGGTGGAATCAGAACTCAATTCCGATTCTGGCACGAATTCCCTGGTCAAAGTGATGTTTGATTTTTTTCATTTCAGTCACAAGATCTGCCCGTTCTACGAGTTCCGGATGTGCATGACGACCTGTAAAAATCAGCTCTACATTTTTAGGACGGTCCTCCACAATTTGAATCGCTTTTTCAACTGAAAGCAAACCCCGGAAGATGCAGTAATTAATTTCATCAGCAATTATCATATCGAACTTTCCTGATTTAACTTTTTCATGCAAATCTTCCATTTCAGGCTTCATTTTTTCTGTCATCGTTGCCACATCTTCAGGAATGGTTTTGCTTACACAAAGTGCCCAGTAATGTGGAACATTCCTGAAAGTTAAATTAGGATGAAAGTTTTCCGGACAGAGTTTCAACTCTCCTGTTTTCCAGCGTGGTTTGAGCATCCGCACATAATAAACATGCATTCCGGAACCCAGCGCACGCAGCATCAATCCCAGCGAAGCGGTACTTTTACCCTTGCCTTCACCGGTATAAATTTGAAATGCACCCTGTTTTATTTTTGGCCGCTTTGGAATTTTAATTCCATTTACAGTTTTCTCTGTCGCTAAATCTATAATCGTGTCAGTCATTTTTGTGTTCTGTTTACGTTAATTTTCCTCAATTCTGATCCAGTTGTATAAAGGCATAAATCTGTGTCATTGCTTACGAAGCGAGAAATCTTGTATGAGCTACAACAATAATTTCATTAAGATTTCTCCCTACGATCGAAATGACAAATTATGGATTTCAAATTTTTTGTGAAATCATCAATTCTGCAGGATTTTTTCCACCTCGCAATGTTCTTCCAGGAACAAAGCCAGCTCATCCATTTCACGCTCTTTAGTTTCCTGAAAAGAACGCGGAATGTCAAAAGGTTCCGAAGTTAACAATGCCAAAAGTTTTTGTATCACCTCCGGACTTTCTAACCACCCGTGAATGTAGGTGCCGATTATTTTTTGTTTGCGCTCAATCACACCCAGCGAAGATTCATTCGCCAGCGGTGCTTCCGGTTCAACAAACGGTTCTTGCGGATTTTCGTGAAATTCTGTACGTCCCAAATGAATTTCATAACCCGTCCAGCACAAGCCTTTCAACCAGTTCTGTCCCTGGTATTCCCGGCGAACGAGTTTTTTATTTCCTGCCAAAACTGTAGTCATGGACAGCAGCCCCAATCCGGATTCGGAATCTCCAGTTCCGGACTTTCCGGAGGATTCCATATTTCCCGGATCATTAACTGCTTTGCCAAGCATTTGAAAACCGCCGCAGATTCCTAATATCCAAGTGCGTCCGCACAGTTGTTTCAGCTTTTCCGCAATTCCGCTTTCATGCAGGAACCGCAAATCGGACAGTGTGTTTTTGCTTCCCGGAATAATTATCAAATCTGCGCTTTCGAGATCCGGAACACTTTTGACGAAGCGCACTGAAATTCCGGAAATCTGTTTTAGAGGATCAAAATCGGTGAAGTTGGAAATGTACGGCAGACGAATTATTGCCACCTCAAGTTTTGCAGCCGGAACTATTTTTGATTGCAAATTTTGCGAATCCTCATCCTCAAGTTTCATTTCCCGCCACGGAATCACACCCAAAATCGGAACAGGAACTATTTGATTAAACTGCTCAATTCCAGGCTGCAGCAACGAAACATCCCCCCGAAATTTATTGATCAGCATTCCATGCAGTAAAAAACGATGCTGATCCTGAATCAGATCATAAGTGCCTTTGAGCCAGGCGAAAACACCTCCGCGGTCAATGTCACCGACCAGCATGACTTTGGCACCAGCATGTTCCGCCATGCGCATATTGACAATATCGGTTGCCTGCAAATTGATTTCCGCCGGACTCCCTGCGCCCTCCATCACGATCCAGTCTGCTTCGGATTTCAGTGAATCAAAGGCTTGTTTTGCAATCCTGAAATTCTCTTCTGCCAGAGTGTAATATTCCCGTGCAGAACAGGTTTGCACAACCCTTCCCAGACGGATCAATTGAGAAACACCTGCACCCTGGGGTTTAAGCAAAATTGGATTCATGCGCACATCCGGATCCACGCCACAGGCTTCAGCCTGAACAATCTGAGCCCGGCCCATTTCCAGACCTTCCGGAGTTACTCCGGAATTGAGCGCCATGTTTTGTGCTTTGAAGGGCAAAACACGAAAGCCACGATTTTTCAACAAT
>DTUH01000124.1:12775-13115 GCA_012964265.1 Candidatus Lambdaproteobacteria bacterium | reverse complement strand
CCTTCTTCGACGAGTAACTGTTTTACCTTTTGTCCCTTTGTGCCCGTCTGGTGTGTCACAAGTTGCATACCGAGAATTGTCTCAGCACTTTCCCTGATGGCATCCATGCCTTTTGAAACTTTGACTCCGCCGCCTTTACCGCGTCCTCCTGCATGGATCTGAGCTTTGACAACGCAAACTTCAGTTCCTAAATCCTCTGCAATTTTAGTTGCCTCTTTGGCAGAATAAGCCACACTTCCACGAGGAACAGGAACTCCATATTTTGCCAGAATCTGTTTGGCCTGATATTCATGTATTTTCATTGCTTCCTTTTATTTAACCAAGCATTTCTTTAACCGCA
>DTUH01000124.1:10651-12765 GCA_012964265.1 Candidatus Lambdaproteobacteria bacterium | reverse complement strand
TAACATATTGATAATATAAATCAATGTTATTATTCAGTAAGCCCTAGTTAGAAGCATTTCTTTAACCGCATCACGCTCCATTTCCAGTTCTTCACGTGTTGCCTGGATTTTTCCCTGTGAAAATTCATTCAGTTCCAGACCCTGAACAATTTCGTAATCACCGTCGCCTTTGCTTCTCAGCGGAAAACTGAAAATCAGACCTTCCGGGATTCCATAACTGCCGTCACTCGGAATGGCTGTGCTGAACCAGTCACCTTCCGGAGTGGGTGTGTTGATGCGCACGATTGTATCCAGCGCAGCGTTTGCGGCAGAAGCAGCAGAGGAAGCGCCGCGGGCTTTGATGATAGCGGATCCCCGTTGCTGTACAGTTTTGATGAACTCGCCCTGCAGCCATTCTTCATCATTGATTACTTCCGGAGCCGGCTTTCCATTTATTTTTGCATTGTAGAAATCCGGATATTGTGTGGCACTGTGATTGCCCCATATTGTCAGGTTTGTCACTTCACGAACCGCGGTTTCGGCTTTTGCAGCCAACTGACTTTTTGCGCGGTTTTCATCCAGAGCTGTCATCGCGAACCAGCGTTCATGTGAAATGTGCGGTGCGTTATGCATGGCAATCAGACAATTGGTATTGCAAGGATTGCCGACAACCACGATTCGAGCATTGTCACCTGCGGTGTCGTTGATGGCATTACCCTGTCCAACGAAAATTCCACCGTTGACACGGAGCAGATCGTTGCGCTCCATGCCATCTTTTCTTGGCACAGAACCGACGAGAAGTCCCCAGTCAATGTCCTTGAAAGCTACATTTGGATCCGAAGTGATGACAATCTTATTCAGCAATGGAAACGCGCAATCATCAAGTTCCATTTTAACACCTTCCAGTGCAGGAAGTGCTTGTTCCAGTTCCAGCAAATGTAATTCAACCGCAGTGTCCGTACCAAAAACAGATCCGGAAGCGAGCCGGAACAGCATTGCATAACCGATTTGTCCGGCGGCGCCGGTAACAGCAACTTTAACAGTTTTCATAAGTTCTCCTTTTTTTGAAATAAATTTAATAAATCCGCAACTTTGTCTATACGCCAAAAATTCAACAAAGGCAATGATGCACTTGGGCAATGATGCACTTGGGCACCGAGATACAAAGTCACAAAGGTTTCAAGGCACCAAGGTACAAAGGCATTTAGCGAGCACAGCATTCAACGTTTCGCTGGGTCTCATGGCTTTGGCGACTTTTTTTTCATCAGGATGAAAGTATCCTCCCAAATCAACCGCTTTACCTTGAGCGGCATTTAATTCATCAACAATTCGAGTTTCGTTTTCCACCATCTCCTTTGCCAGTCCGGAGAATCTTTGCTGAAGTTCTGTGTCTTCTTTTTGTGCTGCCAGAGCCTGGGCCCAGTACATGGCAAGGTAGAAATGACTTCCTCGATTGTCAAGTTCATGAACTACACGTGATGGTGATTTGTTGTGGGTCAGAAAATACTCGTTGGCTTTATTTAGAGTTTTTGTCAAAACAGCTGCTTTAACGTTGTCTGACGTTCGGGCAAGGTGACGGAAGGATTCTGCCAGCGCCAGAAATTCGCCCAGAGAATCCCAGCGCAAATGTGCCTCTTTTACAAACTGCTGGACATGTTTAGGTGCAGAACCTCCTGCTCCTGTTTCAAACAAGCCCCCGCCTTTCATCAACGGCACGATTGAAAGCATTTTGGCGCTTGTGCCTAGTTCAATGATCGGGTAAAGATCTGTATTGAAATCACGGAGGACGTTTCCGGTTACTGAAATTGTGTTTTCTCCAGCACGAGCACGCTCAATGGATAATTTAGCGGCATCGTAAACCGACATTATCGGAAGTTCCAAACCCCGTGTGTCGTGATCCTTGAGATAAGCTTTGACCTTTTTTATCAACTCCCGACCATGTGCCCGTTTTTCATCCAGCCAGAAAACGGCAGGCCATCCCGTAATTTTCGCGCGTGTGACAGCCAGTTTGACCCAGTCCCTGATCGGAGCATCCTTGACAGTAGCCATGCGCCAAATATCCCCCTCTTCCACTTTGTGTTCGTGGACCGTGTGTCCTTCGGCATCGACAATACGCATTAGCCCATTTTCGGGTG
>DTUH01000124.1:0-10620 GCA_012964265.1 Candidatus Lambdaproteobacteria bacterium | reverse complement strand
CAAAAGTGGTCGGATGTGAACCATATTCTTCCGCCTTTTTTGCCATCAATCCAACATTCTGCACAGTCCCCATTGTGGCAGGATCCAATGCGCCATAAGCGATGCAATTTTCGAAGGTGGCTGCATAAAGCGGGGCGTAGCTGGAATCCGGAATAATGAATTTTGTATCGTGAAGTTCACCGTCCGCTCCCCACATTTTCCCGGAAGTCCGGATGGCGGCAGGAATTGAAGCATCGATGATAACATCGCTGGGAACATTCAGATTTGTAATTCCACGTTCCGAATCAACCATTGCCAAATCCGGACGTGACTTGTAAAGTGCTTGAATGTCCGCTTTTATTTCTGTTTTTTTGTCTGTAGATATTTTTTTATCCAACTTCAATTTTTCGAAAAGGTCACCGATACCGTTGTTGAAATTGACTCCTAAATTGGAGATGGTATCCGCGTGTTTTTCAAGTACAGGGGCATAGAAAACCTTAACGCAGTGTCCAAAGATAACCGGATCAGAGACTTTCATCATCGTCGCTTTCAGGTGCAGAGAAAAAAGAACTCCCTGCTTTTTGGCATCTTTGACTTGCTGAACGAGGAAAGCATCCAGAGCTTTATTGCTCATGAAAGTTGCATCTACGATCTCTTCGGCTTCGAGCGGCAGGTTGGTTTTCAAAACAGTAATTTTACCATCTTCTGCGACAAATTCTATTTTAGCCGTAGTTGAGTGTTCAAGGGTTGTGGATTTTTCATTCGCAAAAAAATCGCCTCCACTCATCGTGGCTACATGAGACTTTGAATCAGAACTCCATGCGCCCATTGAGTGCGGATGCCGCTTGGCATAATTTTTTACGGCAGTTGCCGCACGACGATCTGAATTTCCCTCACGCAGAACCGGATTGACCGCGCTTCCCAAAACTTTGGCATAGCGTTTATTAATATTGGTTTCAGTCTCGTTTTGCGGACTTTCCGGATATTCCGGAATATCAAAACCTTGGGATTTGAGTTCCGCAATCGCAGCTTTCAGTTGGGGAATAGAGGCACTGATATTGGGAAGTTTGATGATATTGGCCGCAGGGTCTTGAGTCAGTTCTGCAAGTACCGAGAGTTCGTCCGGAACTTGTTGATCTTCGTTAAGCTTTTCCGGAAAGGCTGAAAGGATGCGTCCAGCCAGTGAAATGTCCCGGCTTTCTACAGAAATTCCTGTACCTTGAGTATAGGCCTGAATGATGGGGAGTAAAGAATAACTGGCCAGCATGGGAGCTTCATCGGTCATGGTCCAGATAATTTTTGCTGTGGTTGTCTTCATATTTTTATAGAGAGTGTTTGGAAACAACGTAATATTTTGTCCGGATCAAGTGGCAGAAAACCGCCGATGTTCAGATTTCAGCCTCCCTGACAGAAGTGATTTTCAATAACAGCTGGAAATAATAAACGTCACCAACCAGTTTAATTGATTGCCCAATTATTTCAATTCTAAAAGTATATTCAACTTAGCTGAAATGGTTTAAGCAGTCAATTGCTGTTCGGCTTCGGCAAGCTTTTCTTCCATCCCAAATATTTCTACTATGTCTCCAACTTGCAAGAGAGTGTTCCCACGTGGAAGAATGATTTGACGGTTACGAACAATTTTTACCAGAACACAATCTTCCGGAAGATTTATATCACGAATTCTCTGCCCATCAATGGATGATTCCGGAGGAATTTCCACTTCACGGTGACAGACAAGTAATTTTTCCGGAACATCTGAGTCCTCCAAAGTGCCATTCAAATACTTTTCCAGAAATTCGGATTTTGGTTTTTCAGAAAAGATTGTGACTTGATCTTCTGCATGCAGAATAGTTTCACCACGCACAATCCGCAAGTTCCCGGCGCGACGAACTGAAACTATCAGCGCGTCTCCACCTAGATGTAATTCCTTGACACGTTTGCCTACATTTGGCGAATCTGCACGCAGAGTAACTTCCGACAGTCCGGACTGGTTGAGTTTTCGAATGTTCAGTATTTCTGAGTGGTGTTGATCCTGAGCCCTTTTAGTTACCGCTTTGTTGTACGCACGAATGATGTCGATTCTACGCAGAACACCCAGTAAAATATTTTTTCCAGATTCAGAAACAACGGGAACACAGCCTTCACCCTGTGCTTCCAGATGCCGCAAGGCCATCCAAACCGGTTGATGCGGGAGAATTGTAGCCGGATTGTTGATTGTCAAAATATCAGCAATGGTTTTAGACTCAAGAGTACCTTTGCTGCGTACATGATCCAATTCATTGATTGTTATTAATCCAACCAGTTCAGTTTCATTTTGTACTACCGGAAGTGCATGATAGTGAGTGCTGGAAAAAGTGCTCATCAATTCAATCAAAGACATGTCCGAAGACACCGCATCGGTTTCACGGTTCATGGCAATTTCCGCAGTAACTCCCTGCATCAGATCAATCGCCTGTGTATCCTGAGAGAGTTCCACACCGCGTCGTTTTAATTTTAGGGTGTAAATTGAATCAGGACTCAGATTTCTGGAAACGATAGTGCTTAAGACTGTGGAAAGCATCAAAGGCAGAATGATTTGATAATCACCTGTCATTTCAAAGAGAATGAGAATGGCGGTGATCGGAGCGTGTGCTGCTCCGCCAAAAAATGCGGCCATTCCCACCAGTGCGTATGCACCGGAAGGCGCTACAATTTCAGGAAATATTGTGTGGGCGATCTGACCAAAAGAAGCACCGAGCATCGCGCCCATGAACAATGACGGGGCAAAAATACCTCCGGAACCTCCGGAACCGAGGGTCAGTGTTGTGGCAACAAGTTTAAGCAGCAATAAACCGAAAGTTACTTGCAGGGTCAGTTGGCTGAACAATGTGTTTTCGATTGTTTCATAACCTACTCCGAAAACACGCGGAAATCCGTCAATTTGATATGAGATGATTCCCAGTAAACCTAGCAGGATTCCGCCCAAAAGAGGTTTGGCCGGTTCCGGAATTCGGATTAAACCCCAGATGTCTTCAGAAAAGTAAAGTAAACGGCTGAATCCAACTGCAGCCAAAGCCGCGATAAAACCCATCAGTGTGTAAAGCAGCAGTTCCCAGGGGCTCTGCATGGTATATTCCGGGGTTAAAAATGTGCGCGAATCACCTTCAAAATAATGTGCGATCACATCTGCAGTCACTGCGGAAATAACAACCGCACCAAAATAAACACTGCCAAAACGTCGTAAGAGAACTTCGAGGGCAAAAACCGCTCCGGCAATCGGCGCGTTAAACGTTGCAGCTATTCCTCCGGCTGCACCGCACGCCACAAGGGTGCGTACTCGATCCTCAGAAAGTTTTAACAACTGTCCAATTAATGACCCTAAAGCAGAACCGATTTGGGCGATTGGACCTTCACGGCCGACTGAGCCGCCGCTGGCAATACAAACAGAAGACGCAAGGGATTTAACCACCACCACCCGTGGACGAATTTTGCCGCCGCGCAGTTCCAAAGCCTCCATCACTTCCGGCACACCATGTCCCTTTGCCTCGCGTGCAAAGTAGTAAACAAGTGGACCTACAATTGCTCCGCCTAAAGCGGGAATTACAATCAAATGCAGAGGGTACCATTCAGCCAGGATTCCGGCTATATCGTTGTAGGCAAAATTATGAATCCAGTCAATTAAGCGGCGGAAAAGTACCGCTCCTAATCCGGCACCAATTCCAACAATCAGGGAAGTGACCAGCATGACTGAAGAATCGGCGTCAAGCAGGCGCCATTGCAGGGGATGTGATTTTATGAACTTTTGCCATCGGTACTTATATTTTTTGAAGAATGTTGAAAAATTCATACTGTTTTGTACAAAAACCTGTCAATAATTTAAAAATTTGATTAAGTCTAAACTGAACTAATTTTATGGTGAAAACATGTCACACGGCTGACCGGTGGAAAACAATACCTGTCGCCAGAACTCACCATGGATGTTAATACGCTTTTTTTCCTGTATCACAACTTCAAGTGGAACATGCGTAAAATGCCCGTTCCAGTAACCGACCATCATGTCTGTTTTTCCTGCCATTGCCGCGTGAACCGCATGATCTGCCAGGTAATAGCAAAAAATGGAATCGTGAGGATTTGCCGGCAGTGATCGTATCAAATAACTTGGCTCAATGTATTTGAGACTGATAGGAAGACGGTCCCTGAAGTACGCTTGAATCTCATCTTTTAAAAAACTGCCAATATCATCATAACGAACATTACCGGACGCATCCTTTTCTTTTTTACTATTATGCATCAAATTTTGTCCTGCTCCTTCTGCTACTACAATTACGGAGTGCGGATGGCGGCCTTCCTCTTTTTGGGTTTCAAGTCTGCGTTCGAGGGAGCGCAACAGGCCTTTTTCTCCTTCAAGTGTGAAGGGTACTTCCGGAATGAGAACAAAGTTCACATCCGGACAGGCCAGTGATGCGTTGGCCGCTATAAAACCGGAATCCCGTCCCATCAGTTTGATCAGGACTACCCCGTAGTTGTAACCAAAGGCTTCTGAATGAGCGGTCTGAACGGCTTCAACTGCTTTGGAAAAAGCGGTTTCAAAGCCAAAAGATTTCGCGCAATATGGTATATCATTATCGATCGTTTTTGGGATGCCGATGATTGATATATTTTCATTACGCCGTTCAATTTCTTCAGCAATTGCGTGTGCGCCGCGCAACGTTCCGTCACCTCCGATACAGAAAAGAATCCGGATGTTGTTTCTTTCCAGACAATCAACGATTTCCACAGGATCCTGTGGTCCGCGTGAACTGGAAAGTAAGCTGCCGCCGAGGTTATGGATATTTTTAACCAGTATTGGTGTAAGATCTATTATTTCATGTTTGTAATCAGGAATGAAACCCTGGTAACCGTAACGAAAACCTTGAATACGCTTAACCCCATAATTATGATAGAGTTGCATCACAATTGAACGGATGACATCGTTTATTCCCGGGCACAAACCTCCGCATGTCACGATTCCCGCCTTGACCTTAGAAGAATCAAAATAAACATGTGAGCGTGGTCCTGCCTGTTCAAAACTTAACGGATTTTTTTCTTTGCCTCCGGGACGAACTGCCACATCGTGAAGAATGCGGACATCGTTTTTCACAAAATGGAACTCTTCGTGTTTTGAGTTGCTGCTCAATGGTAAAGGAGAGGGAATAAGGGCGGCACCGAGTTCTTTGACCGGAAATTCTTTTTTCATATATACTTGTTCTAATACAAAAATAGTGAGAGAATTAAATCAAATTCGGCTGCCGTGCAAAATAGCCTGTGTTTGAAAAGTACCATAAAGTAGCGCTTTTGCAAAGATAGAAAATGAGAATCATGAGCAATGTATTGACAATGATCATGGCTGGAGGAGAAGGTACACGCCTCAAACCTTTAACTGCGGTACGTACCAAACCCGCAGTTCCTTTTGGCGGTAATTACAGAATCATCGATTTTGTACTTAGTAATTTTGTAAACTCCGGCTTTCTGAAAATTTTTGTCCTCACACAGTTCAAGTCGCATTCTCTCATGCAACATTTGCGTGAAGGCTGGCGATTATCGTCCGGTATATTAAAACAATTTATTGATCCTGTTCCGGCGCAAATGAGAACCGGGAAAAAATGGTATGAAGGAACCGCTGATGCCATTTTTCAAAATATGAACTTGATTGATGATGAAGATCCGGATCAAGTTTGTATTTTCGGCGGAGACCACATTTACCGGATGGATGTCCGTCAGATGCTGAAATTTCACGGCAAACGTCAAGCGGTCCTTACTGTCGCGGCTATTCCGGTACCTGTCCGGGATGCTCACCAATTTGGTATAATTGAAGTCGATGAAGAATGGCGTATGACCGGTTTTGTGGAAAAGCCCAAAAGTGCGCCCAAAACAATACCGGGAAAATCCGATTTTGTGCTGGCATCAATGGGAAATTATATTTTCGAAAGAAGCCGCCTTGTGGATGAATTGAAGAGAGATGCAAAAGATAAAAAATCAGACCATGATTTTGGAAAAAACATTTTACCCAAAATGTTTCCTGCAGGAAATGTTTTTGTTTACGACTTCAGTCAAAATTATATAGATGGAGTAGATGAAGCCGAAAAAGGTTACTGGAAAGATGTGGGTACACTTGATACATATTGGGAAGCCAACATGGATTTAGTAGGTCTGCATCCTCATTTTAATCTCTACAACAAAAGGTGGCCGGTACTGACTTACATCCCTCCGCTACCGCCGGCTAAATTTGTACATTTCAGTGATTTGCGTACAGGCCGCGCCATCAATTCGATGATAGGCTCCGGCGCCATTATCAGCGGAGCTCTCGTAGTAAATTCAGTGGTTGGCTACAATGTTCGGATACATAGTTTTGCTCATGTTGAACACTCGGTCATTATGAATAATGTCAAAATTGGACGTGGTGCAAAAATCAGAAAAGCCATCATTGACAAGCATGTCCAAATTGCGACTGAAGCAAGAGTCGGTTATGATTTGGATTCGGACAGGAAAAAATTTGAAGTCACTGAAAATGGTATTGTTGTAATTCCGAAAGGGGCGCAAGTTGTCTGAAGCGCTTAGTATTATATTTGCTTCGTCTGAAGTTGATGGATTTTCCAAAAGCGGAGGACTTGCTGATGTTGCCCGTGCCCTGCCTTTGCATTTGAAAAGCCTTTGTCACGATGTTAGGATTGTCACCCCGTTTTATCGTCTCATTCCGGAAAAGCATAAAACGAGCACGATCATTCCTTCTCTGGGTGTACCGATGGGAAGTGAAGAAATCTGGTGTACGGTACGGCACAAGGATCTGGAAGGAAATGTAGATGGAAAAACCATTAGTGTGCCTGTCTATTTTATCGAGCACAAGCATCATTTTTTCAGGCACGGATATTACGGTGATGGTTCGCAAGCCTATCCGGACAATGCCTCGCGTTTTGGTTTCTTCTCAAAAGCAGTTTTGCAAATCTGCCGCGCGCTGGACTGGACGCCGGATATTTTTCATTCCAACGACTGGCACACCGCGCTTGTTCCGTTTTATCTCAAACAGACTCAGCTTGAAAATGCCGACTTTATAAAAAGTAGATCCGTACTGACCATTCACAATGCCGGATATCAGGGCGGCGCTCCCGGGATATTTCGGCATTCTCTGGGTATTCCACTGGAAAACTTTGTATTGGAAATGTTTGAAGATTACGGCCACTTGAATTTGCTCAAAGGCGGGATTAATTTTGCCGATCAAGTCAATACCGTCAGTCCGGGATATGCGGAAGAATTGAGAACTCCACTTGGTAGTCATGGATTGCATGAAACTTATTTACGAAAAGGCAAAAACTTTTCCGGAATTCTGAACGGCTGTGATTATGATGAATGGAATCCTGAAACAGATCCACACTTGCCCGCGAATTTCAGTGCAAAGGATTTAGCAGGTAAAAAGGAATGTAAACAAGAACTTCAGCGGCTTTATGGACTTCCGGAATCGTCATCAATTCCGATTATCGGCATGGTAAGCCGTTTAACCATGCAAAAAGGTTTTGATCATTTGATTCCTGCAATGCGGGGAATTTTGCGTATGGATGTGCAGGTCGTCGTCCTGGGAAGCGGAGAGCCTTGGATCGCAAATGCTTTCGATCAGTTGCAAAAGGAGTTTTCGGATAAACTTGGCTGGTATAACGGTTACAATAATGAATTGGCACACTTGATCGAAGCAGGTAGCGACATGTTTTTGATGCCCTCGCTTTATGAACCATGCGGCTTGAATCAGATGTATAGTTTGCGTTATGGAACACTGCCGATTGTGAGAAGAGTCGGGGGATTGAAGGATACTGTTCTGCAGTACGACGAAAGTACAGGGAAGGGCAACGGATTTATTTTTAATGATCCGACGTCTGCATCAGTAAACAACACCGTTAGCTGGGCTGTGAATACGTTTTACGAACGTCCGGAGCATTTCCGAAAAATGGTTAAAGCTGCAATGAAACAGCGTTTTACATGGAAAACTGCTGCAAAAAAATATGTAGCACTTTATCAAAAATCATTAAATTAAAGGAGAAAAATGTCAAAAACCAAAGGCACTATTGCAATACTGACAGGCGGCGGAGATGTGCCGGGGCTGAATCCGGCTATTCGCGCTGCGACTATCCGTGCCAATCGAAACGGTTACAAAGTTGTCGGACTGCGGAACGGTTGGGAAGGCATAATGAAGATTGATCGTACAAAACCTCTGGAAAATCAAGAGTTTTGCCAGATTCTGACAGAGCAAAATGTACAAAAAATTGCCAGAACAGGTGGAACATTTTTGCACACTTCACGTACCAAACCAAGTAAAGTTGCAAAAGATAAAGTTCCGGAAAATATACGTGATAAGTACAATGCTGATGAAAATGATTTGACTGATGAAATCATCAAAAACCTGGAATACCTGGGAATTGAATATCTTGTTCCGATTGGAGGTGATGATACTCTCAGTTATGGTCTGCGCCTGCACAAGGCAGGTGTGCGTTGTGTCGGTATTCCGAAGACGATGGACAACGATGTTCCAGGCACAGATTATTGCATCGGTTTCAGTACCTGCGTCACACGTACTATCGAATTCACGCATCAGCTCCGTACCTGCGCAGGTTCTCATGAAAGGCTGCTTGTGATTGAAGTGATGGGACGTTATGCAGGTTATACCGCATTGGTGCCCGCAATGGCAGGTGCCTCTGACCGTTGTGTGATTCCGGAGTTTGAATTTGACATTGAAAGATTGACAGAATTACTGGTTAAGGACAGACGTGACAATGAAAGCAACTATTCCGTTGTGCTTATTTCGGAAGGAGCCATGTTTAAAGGCGCGGAAATGATTTTTTCAAATCAGGCAACGGATGCCTATGGTCACAAAAAACTTGGTGGAATCGGGGATATGGTCAGTGCGGAACTGATGGCGCGTACCCCAAAATATAACAATGGAGAGACTATTCACACCATCAATCAAAGAATGAGCTACATGACTCGTTCCGGTCAGCCGGATGCAATTGACTCCATTGTTCCCATGGCTTACGGTAATCTGGCGATTGATCTGATAATGGAAGGCAAAAGCGGTAGAATGGTTTGTTTGAAGAATGGACGTTATGATCACGTTCCTTTTGAGGTGGTTACTGAATATGAGAAAAAAATTGACGTTGAGCGTTTTTATGATACAGAGCGTTATCGACCTCATTATCACAACTGTATGGGCATGCCGCAGTTTATCATGACTTCAGATTGACATTTGCCGATTCTTGAAAAATGACACCACTTTTTCGGGGCGGCCTGATTGTTCTGCTGCTTTTGTTTACCTGGATATCCTCGGCTCATGCTTTGCTTTTTGAGAGACGCAAAACTTTTGATTCTGAAATTTCCTGGTTTGTTTACCCTGTAGTTGGCACCATCCCCGGAGTACAGGATTTTTATGGACTTGGCGGCACTGTTTCAGGGATTGGCGGAAGTGAGTCTGATATCACTGTTGTCAGTCTCAGAGGGAAAGCAGAATATTTTGATGATGATTTTCAGATAGATATCCTCTCGATTTTCGACATTCCTCTTTTTACGGATCATCTTACCTTCACCTGGTTTTCAACAAAAATCCGCAACGCCGGTTGGCCGGAAGGACAGCGTGGAATAGATTCTGATCCGGACAGTATGTATTACTTGTTGGCTAGCAGAGTAGATGCTTCCGGCGGTGAACTTTCAGTAAATATTTTATCAAATCAGTTGGAGGCCTATTACGCATACACAGATGCTAAAGTGAAACCATACGGACTAGTTGATCCAAATGGAACTTTTTACAGTGCACAGAATGCGGGAATTATCGAAAGTCCGAGAGGACACCGTTATGGGCTATATCTGGATGATACGGACAACCGCCGTGACCCTAGAATCGGCTACCGGTTTCAGTACGAAAAATGGGGGCAGCCATCTTCAAGAGCAGGCAACTCGGAATATTTTCAGGAAGATTACAATCTTACCGGCTACATTCCGGTTTTAGCGGAAGGCAAAGGTGTATTGGTACTGAATCAGTTTTTTGGTTCTTCGACGGTACTCAAAAAAGGCACGGTTGATAAAAGTCAATATGTCTGTGATAACACGGCAAAACCTGGATGTCAGGCAATACTCAATGAACTTTATGCACGGCAAGTCGCCGAAGCCGAAAACGGCAAGGCAACGTCACTCGGCGGTACCAACCGTTTAAGAGGCTACCGTACAAACCGCTTTTATGACAGTTATACAAATTTCCGGGGTGCGGAATTTCGCTGGTATGTACATGAAGCACAGAACGCCTTCAACTATTTTTTGGAAAAAGGAACTTTCGCCGGACTGCAGTTAGCTTTTTTCTATGAACAGGGAACAGTCTCGCCGGATAGAGGCAGCTTGTGGAAAAACATGCGCTCGTCTTATGGTGCGGGAACTAGATTTCTTTTCAATTCCATCATCGTCCGCATAGATCGTGGTTTCGGCGAAGAAGGAGGACAGACCACATTCTTTGTCGGTTATCCTTTTTAGTAATGATCATAGTTCTATAATCAAAAAAATCTGTATCACTTAGTCGGAAATTTACATTAATCCAAAATCATCTTTGTATTAAAACTGATGCATTCGTAAAAAGTCAAATTTAGGAAATACGTGCTT
>DTUH01000123.1 GCA_012964265.1 Candidatus Lambdaproteobacteria bacterium | reverse complement strand
TAAGTATGATGATAAGGCTCACCGCGTAAAATGGTGAAGGCTCGATATAGCTGCTCCAGTAAAATCAATCTCACCATCTGATGTGTAAATGTCATGTCAGAGAGACGTAAATAATGGACTCCGGAAGGCAACAAAGACTTCTCAAAACCATACGCGCCTCCAATGAAAAAATTAATTTGTGGCCAGCCGAGCGGCATTTGTTTTTCTAACCATCGTGCTAAACCTGTCGAAGTTTGTCGCTTCCCGTTTTCATCCAAAAAAACGTTTAATTCCGAAGGATTCAGGCACTTCAGCAGCTTTTCAGTTTCTTGCCTGCGCCACTGTTCAACAGTCCCTGAAGCGTATTGTGCGGGGCGGATTTCCTCCGAATCAACCTTAATGTAATGCGAAAGTTTTTTCCGATAAATGCTAATTCCATCCTGCACAAACGGAAGTTGCGTTTTTCCAATCCAAATCAAACGGACACTTCTCATAAATACGATCAGGGTTCATGTAGCAGGTTGTCAGAAATTAATTCTCATGTGCCGAATAGTATTGCAGACATCGGCAAAAGACAACGCAAAACATTTTCAGAAATGGATTGTGATTGTCAGCAAATCCGCTATCTTTTTATAATGCTGCCTGCACTGCAATGGATACTGTGCCGACACTCAATTAATCTTATTTATTCAATGTAGATGTCAGAAGACCCAGCAAACAAACCCGTCAGAGTCGGCAACAGCCATGTTCTTAAAGAACAGCTGCTTTACAGAGGACGCTGGTCAGAGATTGTTGAATTCAGCTATGAAGATGACGAAAAACAACTTCGAAAATGGGAAGGTTTGCACCGCAAACACCAGGCTGCTGCAGTAATTATTGTGGCTCAGTTGAAGCCTTCAGGACGATATATTTTGATTCGCCAGTTTCGACCTCCTGCAGATTCTTATATTTTAGAATTTCCAGCGGGATTGGTTGATCCCGGGGAGGCTTTCGAGACAACTGCGACACGTGAACTTTTAGAAGAAACAGGTTATGTTGGAACAGTTGAAAAACTAAGCCCCCGCTTGTTTTCTTCTCCAGGCATTCTTTCAGAAACCGTTTCTTTTGTGCATTTATCGGTTGATGAAAACATGCTTGAAAATCGGCAACCGATTGCTGAAAATGAGCCCGGAGAATTCATCACCGTTTTCCTGAAATATCCTGATGAAATTTCGGAATTTTTCAACGAAGAGATGAAAAAAAACGTTATGTTTGACGTAAAGCTTTACACTTATTTCATGGCACAGGGACTTTTGTAATTTTTTTTCACCAAACCTGAAAATGAATAATCTTTCCGGAATTGATCTTTCACAGAATAATTTGTCACCGGCAATCGGAATTGACAAATCTGTCGATGATAAAATGACTCTTGTTCCGGAAGCCATTTTGACAAATCCGGAAGCAAACAAGATTTTTGAAGACTGGTATTCACAACAAAGTGATCCTGAAACCGCGGAATCTCTCTTCAAAAAACTCACTCTGCTTTCTTTGAAACCTCCCACTCTGCTGGCAGCGTTACTCTTTTTGCAGTATCAAAAAGAAGTTGATTTGCCTGAGCAGTTTGAAAAAATAGTTCCGGATGATACCGGAAACCTTTTTGCTCAAGCAATTCTCCTTTATCAGCGGATGCTCAAGGTACATCAATTTCCGGAACGCCCCAAAAATCCTGAACAGGCCGAACTCACCCTGCGCATGTTATTTACAGTGCTGGCAGACGTACAGTTGCTGGCAGTCTTCCTGGTCCTGCAGCTTCAGAAAATGGAACAGATGGAGTCGCTTTCTCCGGAAAAGAGGGATGCAACAGCTTGGACTGCAATGCATGTCCATGCTCCCTTAGCGGGACGCTTAGGGATTTTCTGGATCAAGGCTGAGTTGGAAGACCGTGCATTTCGGCATCTGGAGTATGAAAGTTATCAGAACTTGAAGAAAAAAATTGCTCGAAAACGAAGTGCGCGTTCAGACAATGTTGCAAGAATTTTAGCCAAGATTCAGCTAATTTTGAATAATGCCGGAATTACCCATGAAATTCAAGGACGCTACAAACGTTTTTATTCCATTTTTCAAAAACTGGAAAAAGTAGATTACGATTTTGAACGTATACAGGATTTGATTGCTTTTCGTGTAGTAGTTAATAATGTTGATGAATGTTATGCGGCACTGAGTTTCATTTATGAAAACTGGACTCCGGTAAAAAATCGTTTCAAGGACTATATCGTCAAACCAAAATCCAACGGCTATCAGTCACTTCACACGACTGTCACGGATTTGAGGGACGATGATCCAGGATATTCAAGGCCAATTGAAATTCAAATTAGAACCCGTAAAATGCACCGGATGGCTGAATATGGGGTTGCGGCGCACTGGCTTTACAAGGAAAAAAGACAACAGCCCAATGAAAAAACTGACGAACAATTTGAAGAATCCCCGGCAGAAAAAACCACAACAGACAAAGATGACGAAACGATACCGCTAATAGATTTGTTTAGTGACAATATTTATGTCATGACTCCCGCACGAGAAATTCGGGAATTGCCTCAAGCCGCCACACCCGTTGATTTTGCCTATGCAATTCACACTGAAGTCGGCAACCGCATGATCGGTGCAAAAACCAATGGAAACATCACACGCCTCGACCGTTCCCTGCACAGTGGGGACACTGTAGAAATCCTGACCTCACCACGGCAGGAACCACGGAAAGAATGGCTTGAGTTTGTTAAAACACGTCACGCCCGCAATAAAATTAAACATGCTTTACACGAACGGAGCAGA
>DTUH01000122.1 GCA_012964265.1 Candidatus Lambdaproteobacteria bacterium | reverse complement strand
TGGAATAACCTCAATTTCAGCTTTTTTGCCGCTTCTTTTTTCGACCGCAGAAACCGTGAGAATTCCGTTTGCATCAACACGGAACATGACTTCCACAAGCGGTAATCCGGCTTTCATTGGTGGAATCCCCAGTAACTTAAACTGACCGAGTGCACGACAATCTTTAATTAATTCCCGTTCACCCTGAAAAATATTAACATCGATCGAAGTCTGATCATCAACATTTGTAGTAAAGGTTTCGTTTTCTTCAATTGGAATCGTGGTGTTTCCAGTGATGATCTTGCTGAATGTTCCACCTAAAGTTTCAATACCGAGTGCAAGAGGAATCACATCAAGCAGCAAGAAATCCCGCCGCCCTCCGGCCAGCAAATGCCCTTGAATTCCCGCACCGATTGCCACAACTTTGTAAGGATCAATCGCTACGTGCGGTGAACGTCCGAAAAAAGATTCGATTTTCTTGCGCACCCCCGGAATAACCGTTGAACCGCCAACGAGCACAACTTCGTCAATTTGTGCTGTAGAAAGTTTTGCTTCTTTAAGAACGTGACGGCAACTTACCAAAGTCTGCTCAATCATCGGCGTTATCAGTGACTCAAAGTCTTCAACTTTAAAAACACCTGTAAATAACAAATCCAGCTTTGGAAATTCAAGTGAGTAATCGGTTTCAGGTGAAAGACTAAGTTCTATTTTGATGGACTCCGCAGTTTTTTTTAATATTTGTTTCGATTCTGGATCATCAAACTCTGCCTCCGGGTGTTCATGCTGAATCCTTTTTTTCAAAGTTTCCACCACCGCCTGGTCAAAATCATCGCCTCCAAGCTGCGTATTTCCATGTGTGGCAATGACCTTAAAAATCTTTCCGGAGAGCTTGAGAATTGAAATATCAAAAGTACCTCCACCCAGATCATAAACGGCAACGAGTCCGTCTTTTTGTAAGTCCCGCTTCTCATCAAGCCCATAAGCAATTGCCGCGGCAGTCGGTTCATTGATGATACGTGCGACTTCGAGCCCTGCAATTTCTGCAGCTGCACGTGTTGCCTGTCGCTGTGCGTCATCAAAATACGCGGGAACCGTGATTACTGCTTTTTCAACAGATTCACCCAATGATTTTTCGGCACGCTGCTTTACTTTTTTCAGAATTTCCGCAGATAATTCCTGCGGTGTAAAATCTTTGTAAGGCTCGCTTTCACCAATACGGACTTTGAGTAATTTACGTTGCCCCTCAACGATTTGATATGGCAGTTCATTCGCGATTTCGCCCAATTCATCCAAGTTACGTCCCATCAAACGTTTGATGGAAAAAACCGTGTTTTCCGGATCTGATATTCTTCGCTCCTGTGCTTCCTGACCAACCAGCCATCCGGAATTGCTGAGGGACAAAACGGAAGGTGTAACCGCGTTTTCACCCTCACCAATCACTTCAGGTCCTTCATCAAAAACAGTTGCGGACAAACTGTTCGTTGTGCCCAGATCAATGCCGATTATTCGTCTCATTTTTTGTGAGTTTGTGGTTAGTTTTAGGCAGGAATTCGCCCCAACAAGCGGCGCAAATAGCGTTCAGCATTCAAGTGGGTTTGCAATTGCTGGAGTATTTCGGAATCCTCCGGATGGTCTTTTAACCGTTTGAACAGCGGAGCATAATCTGCTTCAATATCTTTTTGTCTTTTTCGCATTTCATCACGCATTCCGGACAACTCATCCGCATTTCCGGATTCCAGCAGTTCATCCAGTGCTTCCTGCAAAAAAAACATTTCTCCCAAAAAACCATCTGGCAGGGAACGCTCATCCAATTTCTGCTTTTGGGCCAACAGATGTAACAAATATCCAGCACGTGAAGTGGGTTCACGCAGAGTGTTGTAGGCAGTGTTCAGAACGGCGGTGGCGGTTTCGCTTAAACGCTTTTCTGCTTCCGGAGCCGAGCCGTAAAAATCCGGATGCAACTCCAGTGAAAGCTGTTGATAGCGTTCCTCCAATTCAGCGGATTTGATTTCAAAGCTGATCGGGAATCCCAGCACTTCAAAAAAATCAACTTCCAATGGAAAAGGCTGAAGTGCGTTGCAGGAAAAACAAAAAAGGCGCGAAACCAGAGTGAATTCGCACACACGGCAGGCCGGTTGCTCAAAAGCCATAGCTTGATGTTAAAAAATTTGTGCTACAACTCAGTCTTCGTTTCGGCTTTTGTAATCAGCAATTGCTGCTTTGATCGCGTCTTCTGCTAAAACAGAGCAATGAATTTTTACCGGAGGCAATGAAAGTTCTTCAACAATTTCGGTATTTTGAATAGACATTGCTTCATCAATACTTTTACCCTTGACCCATTCTGTTGCCAGACTGGAACTTGCAATAGCAGATCCGCAGCCAAAGGTCTTGAATTTAGCATCCACAATTTCTTTAGTCTCAGGATCAACCTGAATTTGCAGTTTCATCACGTCACCGCATTCCGGTGCACCAACCAGTCCGGTACCGACATTCGCGGCGCTTTTATCAAAACTCCCAACGTTTCTGGGCTCGCTGTAATGATCAATTACTTTTTCGCTATAAGCCATCTTGTTCCTTTCTATAATAATTAATATTTCTCAAATCAATGGGATGACCATTGAACCGTTGACAAATCCACACCATCTTTCACCATTTCATAAAGCGGTGACATTTCACGAAGCCTCTTGACTGCAACTACCATTTTCTCTGCGGTATAATCAATTTCCTCTACTGTGGTAAAACGCCCCATACCAAAACGGATTGAAGAATGCGCCAAATCATCTCCTACTCCCAATGCGCGCAAAACATATGAAGGCTCCAGACTTGATGATGTACAGGCTGATCCGGAAGAGACCGCCAGGTCACTGACTCCCATCATCAAACTTTCTCCTTCCACATAACCGAAACTCAAGTTGAGATTATTCGGCAATCGTTCCGTCGGATGTCCATTGAGAAAAATATAATCCAATTCTGAAGTCAAGCGCTCGTAAAGCCTTTGACGCAAACCTGTCAAACGTTCCGCTTCTGACGCCATTTCTGCCATCGACAATTCAAGTGCCTTTGCAAAACCCACAATTCCGGTCACATTCAAAGTTCCCGAACGCATGCCGCGCTCATGACCTCCGCCAAACATGATCGGTGACAAACGGACGCGTGGTTTTTTACGTCTCACATACAATGCGCCCATGCCTTTTGGACCATAAATCTTATGTGCGGACATTGAAAGCAGATCGATCTTCATCTCGTCCACATCAATTGGTATTTTCCCCACACCCTGAGTTGCGTCAGTATGAAAAAGCACCCCCTTTGCACGAGTAATTTCACCAATTTCCTCAAGCGGATTGAGTGTGCCTATTTCGTTATTTCCTGCCATCAACGAGACCAAAATGGTATCTTCGCGAATGGATTCTTCAAGTTGTTTAAGGTTAATGCAACCGTCTTTATCCACATCTAGAAAGGTGATTTCGTAACCCCTCTGCTCCAATGCGTGACACGGATCAATCACGGCTTTGTGCTCAATTGGACTTGTGATGATATGTTTGCCCTTTTTTTGGTAAAATTCAGCTGCGCCCAAAATAGCAAGATTGTCAGATTCAGTAGCTCCGCTGGTAAAAACAATTTCTTTACCACCCGCACCAATCGCGCTGCCGATATAGTCACGTGCATCTTCAACAACCTGTTCGACTTTCCAGCCAAAGGAATGATTGCGGCTGGCCGCATTTCCAAAGGATTCGGTGAAAAACGGCATCATCGCCTCAACCACTTTCGGATCAACCGGAGTGGTCGCATTGTAATCAAGATAAATTGGCAGCTTCATAAGAAGTTTCCTCTACAGTTAAGTTAATTGGTTGTGAGTCCCTAATGATCGATGATAATGCTGTTTCTTCAACAAACTGCTGAATTTTATAATGTAAAGCAATCAGTGGACGTCGGGTTGGACAATACTGATGAACTTTGCACAATTCCTCATCATGAACACATTCTACTAATTCAAAGTTACTATCAGTGGCTTGGATGATTTCAGACAAGTTTATTTCATCCGCTGACCGGTCTAACACATAGCCCCCGCGCTGTCCGCGGGTTGACACTATCAATCCGGAAGATACCAGTTGTTTGAGTATATTGGCAACCATAGGATAGGGTAATTTATAATGTGTAGCCACTTCCTGCGCACTAACAGGATCCTCCGCCTCACCCAAATGAGTCAGCAAAATAATCGCGTAGTCCGTCTTTTTTGATAATTTCAGCATTATCCCCTTTTTATATGTTTTCTTAATATAGCACCTATTTAGTACTATATCAAGTAAAATCTGAAAATAACACGAAAAAATTAAAATACTATTTTTTGAGAGAAAAATTCAGCCAGCTTTTAATTCGAAACTGGGGAAGTCGATTCTTCTGGAAAAGGGATGGTCAGGGTTTGGTGCAGCAACTGATCTGACAGACCAACCTCCCAGATGCGAAAATCCAAACGGGTATCATTTGTATGATCAACCACTAATAACTTTGTCTGCATGCTCGATTCGATTCGACCTCCGGCCGGAAGCCAGAAATATTTTTCAGGAAGATTTTCTTTAATGCGGGTTTTCCAAAAATGCGCACTCACGCGAATAAAACGAGGTGCCTGTGAAGGATTATCAATCCGAAACAAGATACTGGCCGTCTTCACATCACTTTGATTTGCTGAATCTTTTTCATCAAACTTCACTGATAAATTTGTCAACTTTGGAGCGGCGTCGCCTGAAACGCGGTTTTTCCAGTAAAGACGCTGCATAGCTCCCAGCCAAACCGATGAACGTTTGTTATTTTCAGATTCCAGCCATATTTTCAACAACGGCTGCACATCAGATGAATCACCTAGCATTCCAATCAACATTACAATTTGCCAGGAAACATTTTCAGATTCCGGAATCATGATCGAACTTCTTAATACAGGCAGCCCCCATTCCGGATAGGTCAAAAAAGCACGCATTGCCTGAAATCGTTTTTCTGGAGAGGCATCACCCAACATCGGCAGCCAACGATGCTTAAACGCATACTGAGCCTGAATTTCAAAAAAAGCAAAAGCCGAAGTACTTCCGATTTGTCCAGTAGAAAAAAGCCCCCCGGAAAAAATGAGGGTTGAAAACAATAAAATCCGGAAATAATTCAAAGTCCTGCCTTCCATTGTCTGTATCCATATTCTACAGCATGAGCCATTTGATCTTTGTAATTTCCTCTGCCAAAGCGGCTCATTTGCCGCCGAAACGCTTCCGGAGCAAAACTCTTCCAGCTTTGTTCCATTACCTCTACTGCTGCACAAAGCGCGTCAACTTTTTGTTCTGCGAAAAACACCCCCGTTTGCTCAGTTATGGTTTCCATTGCGCCTCCGGAAGCAAAGGCAATTACCGGAGTATAGCATGCTTGAGCTTCAAGCGGTGTTATGCCAAAATCATCTTCTCCCGGAAAGACTAGAGCCCGCGCCTGCTGATATAATTCTAACAGTTTTTCATTTGAAAGAGCACCCAGAAATTCAATGTTATCTCCCGCAATCGATCTGCAGTATTCTTCGTCCTGTCCGCTGCCAGAAATTATAAGTGGAAGCTTGAGCCGGTTGAACGCTTCAACTGCCAAATCCACACGTTTATTTGGAGCAAAAGCTCCTACCATCAGATAATAATTTTCTTTTGTTTTTCCCGGTTTAAAGTGTGAAAGGTCAACCGGTGGATAAATAACCTGCGATTCACGTCCGTAATACTCGAGAATTTTGTTGCGAATATTGCGGCTGTTACACAGAAAAGTATCTACTCGTTTCGCTGTATTTCTATCCCAGCGCCGCAAATAAGGACGCATTAATTCTGCGCCTATTCTGACAGGCAGTGAAGTTCGAGGCTGACGAAAATAGGTGTCAAACTGTTCCCAGACATAACGCATAGGTGCGTGAACGTAAGAAATATGATAAACGGAGTCATCGTGTTTCACTCCCTTCGCGACACAATGGCTTGAGCTGACTATCAAATCATAATCGCTGAAATCAAACTGCTCTATCGCTATCGGAAACAAAGGCAGGTAATGACGATATTTTTTTATCCCGAAAGGCAGGCGCTGGACAAAAGAAGTCCTGATCGGCATTGACTCAATTGTATCGGACAGTGCACCTTTCTGATGAATTAAAGTGAACAGGTCCGCCTCGGGAAACAGTTCACAAAGCACCTCCAAACATTTTTCGCCGCCACGCATTCCATTCAACCAATCATGCACCAGCGCGACTTTACAACCTGCGAGTAATGTTGCGGTCATTTTGTTTTCCTGATTAACTGAGGGAGCAAACCGAGGTGTTCTAATTCCGTATAATGCTCCGGATCTACTGGAGGATGATCCTGTTCATGCTCCCACGTGGACAGATAGGGAACATGAACAGCATGTGCGCCGATTTGAACAATCGGCACAATGTCCGAGCGCATTGAATTTCCAATCATCATGAAGCGTGAAGCATCAATTTTGTGACGTGTCAGGATTTTACTGTATGTCCCTGCGGTTTTATCGCTCACAATTTCAACACCATCAAAATAATCTGCTAATCCGGAGCGGGCGATTTTTGTTTCCTGATCAATCAAATCTCCCTTGGTGATCAACAGCAGGGAATAATTTTGGGAAAGTTCTTCCACCACTTCACGAGAATGAGGTAATAATTCAATCGGGGCAGCTAACATTTCTCGACCAAATTCCAGAACCTGCTGAATTTCATGTCCGCTTACAGCGCCATCAGTCAGTTCAATGGCAGTTTCAATCATGGAAAGGACGAAGCCTTTAATTCCATAACCGAAATGTTCCAGGTTTTTTATCTGAGTCGAAAATAGAGTTTGATCCACAACTTCCGGTCCATGAGACGAAAGCATCTCACGAAACTTTATTTGGGTCATTGTGAAAATAGACTCATTATGCCAAAGGGTATCATCGGCATCAAAGGCAATTACATCAAACATCTTTTTGTTTGTTGTAATCAGAGGACAGGTAACACAGGAAAGAAAACAGTTGGCAGAAAGCCGGATCCGCAGCTTGCAGAAAATAAAGAAGAAAAAATCTCGCGCAGTATTTGGAAGTCAGCTTAGGGCGAGATCAAAAATCTCACCCTATTGGCTTCACGCATTTTGGCACTGACGCTCCTCAACTAAAATCTCGTTAAAAGAATCACGCATAACGTTGATCATGATCACGTCCTTGCGAGTCTTTGCCGATGACTCCAACAGATCCAGTCCCAGACCAATTGAAATGTCTTGCTGAGTTAAGTCTTCCAACTGCAAAATTATATGCTTAAGCGAAGAATTCATTTTCCTCCTTACGGCTTCAGATTAACCGGATTTTTTCAGCTCGATTCACAAAAAACCGTGCCTGGTAAATGTATACTCCAGTGTACTGTTACCTTTAAATGCAGTTACTATGCCTCCGATATTTGTTTTAAAAGACGTGCCATTTCAATCGCGCAAACAGTTGCGTCACGGCCCTGGTTTCCAGCTTTTGTCCCAGAACGTTCTATGGCTTGTTCAATGGTGTCCGTTGTCAGGAGACCAAAACTAACCGGAATTCCGGTTTCTAAAGAGGCAGAGGCAATTCCACTGGAAGCATTTGCGCATACGTAATCGTAATGTGAGGTTTCTCCACGAATCACCGCCCCCAGACAAACAACCGCATCATATTTACCACTGGAGGCCAGTCTTTTAGCTGCTAAAGGAAGTTCAAAGGCTCCCGGCACGCGTAAGACAGTAACGTTATCCTTGCTCCCGCCGTGACGTACAAAAGAATCCAGTGCACCTTCCAGCAAACGCTCACAGACAAATTCATTAAATCTTGCCACCACAAATGCTATTTTCAGCTCGCTTGCAAGCAAATCACCTTCAATTTGAAGCATCTTTACCCTGTTTTTTTAGATTAATTACCATCCATTTTTTGGAATTATTTTTGAGAATTTTCAAAATTACGGAGCATCTTATAGTGAAAAATACCTGTGTTATGCTGATCACTCCAGTAAATGCGAAGAGCGTAATTGCCTACGTATTCACTTTTCAAAGGTCTAATATTTTTGGGAATCTTAGTAGAATCCAATGTTTTTTCACCACTGAGTTCATCCACACAACTTGCACATGGACAAGCGTCCCGCATATCAAAATAACTTATGCGACTCTCATGGCCATCTTGCCAGAGGATGTAGATTTCCTCTCCTAAAAGAATTTTTTCGGGTTTGGCTTTTTTCTTTACTTTTAGCATAATAAGCTTAGCCTTGAATAAGTAGTTTTTTCATAAATGGTTCCAGTATCATAAAATTGAATTTCCTGCTAATTTACAACAATTGAAAGAACAACTCAAGTATTCGTTAACATAACAATGTTTGCAACGATGAAGAATTAATTATTTATATACACTTGGTTTAAACAAACATGACGGACGAAAAAGAAACTGTAAAACAAAATAAGGCCGTGAAATTTGGGAGCTCCGTGGATGCTTCTCCGGAGTGCGTTAAAAAGGCTCCTCGAGATACACAACAAAAATTCTATTCCGTTTCTTCCAAAGGAGTTTCATTGAAACTCGTAGGAAAAGAAGTGCTCAGCAGTAAAACAAAAGATGATTTGAAAACTAATCTGCCTAAGGCAATTGTGGTGAAGAAAAATCTAAAAAAAGATGTGGAAATCCTTTATGAGAGTTACAAAATATTTGAGAAAACACACAAAAATCCAAAAGAAATTAAAGAATTCAAACATGCTTGCAACGCTGTGATTCTTGCCGCACAAAAATCACACAGTGCAATCAAGGATAAAGTTTACACAATCTATGAAAAAAAGAAATAAATCCCTTCCCTCCAATTATTAACATCCAGTTCATGTATTCCGGAAAACTTATCACTTTTGAGGGCCTTGACGGCTGTGGAAAGAGCACCCAGTTAGAAAAAACAAAAGACTGGTTGAACAATCAAGGTTACACTGTCCTCAAAACACGTGAGCCCGGAGGTACAGTTATCGGCCAGCAAATCCGGAGCATTTTACTCAATCTGGAACATGAAGAACTTCAGGCTGAAAGTGAGTTACTGCTCTATTTGGCAGATCGGATTCAGCACCTGCAGGAATCAATTCTTCCGGCAAAATCCGCGGGAAAAATCGTCCTCTGTGATCGCTTTCATGACTCAACAGTTGCATATCAGGGTTATGGCAGAGGCTTGAATTTAAGCAGTATTGAATCCATTGTCTCACATTGCATCAAACCATATGCTCCGGATTTAACAATACTGCTGACAATTTCTCCGGAAACCATTGCTTCACGTCTTGACCGGCGTCAGAAACAAGCAGAGAAAGATCGCCTAGATTTAGAATCACATAGTTTTTTCGCACGAGTTGCTCAAGGGTTTCAGGAATTGGCCGCAGCTGAGCCTGAACGTTTTGTATGCCTTAACGGCGAACAGGAAATTGAAGTTATTCAAAATGAAATCATTGACGCATTACAGCAACGACTCCAAATCTGTTAAAGTTCGGTCTATTGAAAAAGGAATAACATGAGAAGCACATTTTTTCAGCAACCACTGGAGCATCAAATTGAAGTGGAAGGAGAAACTTGGGATCAGGGCGGTGTTATTAAAGGAAAGCTTCGAATCCGGAACATGAGCAGCGAAACTGTCACTGTTAAGACAGTGCAGGTAATCCTTGCACATGGGCTTAATAAAGCCATTAAGGATAAAGGAGATGTAGCCTGGGAGGTGCAAGAAAAACTGGTAACGGCTCAAGATATTTCCTTGCCACCCGGTGGAGATCAGACACAAGAATGGAGTTTTATTTTGCCCACAGACTGCCCGATAACAGATAAACAGGGGGGGTTGTTTTTGCTTTTTGGCGGAGAGGAAGTGCTCTCCAAGGGTGGTAGGCTTGATTTGCAGATAAAACTGAATCCAATACTGCAAAACTTTCTGCAAACTTTTACTACTCAATTTCGTTTTTTAGAAAAATATAAAAAACGAAAAGCTGAATTGACTGAGATCAAACTAATTCCGCCGGAATCGCGTGAATTTCCCAATCTGGACTACGTTTACTGTTATCTCCGGATTCATGACGGTCAGCTTAAAGTACGCTATAGCTTCAAAATGAGCGGACTCGGCCGTACAGGTGAAAAAATGACAGTCACAAAAAAGAAACGGGAACTTGAGCAGAGTATTCCTCCGGAAAACTATCTTCTGCCTGGAGGATTTCCAAATCGAGCCTGTTTTCGTGAAAATATTAATCAGGCTCTCAATATTGCCAAGCCGGAGGTAATCTTTTAAACAGCTTTGCCGCTTTCGATTCTAATACATTTCGATTCCTCTCCATTGACCATTCCGGTAGAAGTGCAGCACTGACCCTGAATCCGGTAGTACGATTTTATAGCTTGTGCTCAACTTGAATGTGAATCTGAACCCGATCAAGTTTGGAATGAGAAAAAAATCTTTTTCAGAAAATTTTATTATTTCCTGTGAATCAGCGTGTATACTGCAGATCCAGTTCAAATTCCAAATCAGCAGTTCCCAAAGAAATCAGGCCTTGTGAACGTCCAATTATTTCTCCTGCAACGGATTGAAAAGGTTGGTTGTTTTTATCTGTTAAAATTCGAAGGGAATATTTTCCGTTCAGTTGTTGACCTCCCATTGCGTTCACCTGGCCGATACTGAATTTTTGTGGAGGATCAAATTTCTCCATTATTTTGATTGCAACCGGTCGGCCTAGCTCCGGATCAAAAAGCATGATTATTATGCGGTCAGCATGTTCGACTTGATCCTGCAAGTCAGACGAGACAGTGATGATTCCTTGGATACTTGTCTCCGGAGATTCAGTTTTGGCAACTAAAAGTTCCGGAGGAAAATGCCGGAAAGGGCGATCCACAAAATATTCCACACCCTCAGTTCCCAATAAAATTGGCGCAGAAAGTGGTCCAATGACTTCTCCAGCAAAAGGAAGATTTGGATTCCCATTTTTGTCAGTAAGCACAAGCAGACGAAATGCACCGCTGAGCGGTTGACTTGCGTCATCTTGCCCAATACTGAACGTTAAAGGAGGTAAAAACGGGTTGATAATTTTTGAGGCCACCGGTTCAAGCGTTTCAGGATCAAAGAGCAAAACATGAGCATTGTCTGTTTTAATGATTCCGCCACTCACTTCAGGAGCAGAGAGGATCACGCCGCTTATGCTGTACTGTAATTGAGCCGTTCCGCGGCTAACTTCATTCCAGAGAGCAAAAACTGTCAAGCCCACAAAACCGGTGAAAGCCGTCAAAAAAATAAGTTTGTTTTTGCTCACGTGAATCAGTTTGAACTATTATTAAACCAGAACTTCTGCCTGTGGTGTAGTAGGCAAACTGGTGGTTCCCATCAAATATTTATCTATACTAAGCGCAGCCTCACGTCCTTCCCAAATGGCCCAGACTACAAGAGAAGCTCCGCGATTCGCGTCACCCGCCACAAAAACTCCGTCTTTGCTGGTCATAAAATTTTCATCTGAATAAATATCAAACATCGGTTGTGTGTTTTCCAGCATTTTTTTTACTTGCACAGCCGTATAAGTTTTTTCACCACCGAGAACATTCAACTCAACTCCTAGTTCTTCCAGCAAGCCTTCCACTTTTGGGCCTAAAAATCCGAGTGCCAGAAATACCAAATCAGCAGGCACAGTAAACTCTGAGCCCGGAATACGCTGCATCGTCAATCGTCCGGACGCGGAGTTTTCGTTAGCTCCCATTTTCCATTCTACACTCACCCCGCTCAAAGCTTTAACTCGTCCGGCACCATCACCAATAATGCTTTCTGTCAAAATATTGGCCCGACAATCCGGATTTGCCTCTTTATGAACCGGAGTCGGGCGCGGCACCATATCTACCAATTCGAACTGATAAATATGTGGATCCGCACCTTGCCGATTCAGGTTACCCAAACAATCCGCCGCAGTAAATCCGCCTCCAAGAATTACAGCTTTTTTGCTTCCTGATTCAATTCTTTCTTTTTCAGGAATTGAATCTCCAGCGACTTCACGATTACGCTGAGGAAGGTAGTGCATAGCATAATGGACCCCTTCCAAATCACTGCCTTCGACCAGAAGCTTTCGTGCGTGTTGCGCTCCGGTAGCCAACAGGATTGCATCAAAGCTGCTCCTGAGTTCTTTTACCGAATAATATTCACCTACATTGACTCCAGTCCAGAACTCAACTCCTTCTGCACGAAGTTGCTCGACTCGTCGGGAGACAATATTTTTTTCCAGTTTAAAATCCGGAATTCCGTAGACCAGCAATCCACCAATTTTGTCATCTTTTTCAAAAACAGTCACAACATGTCCCACTCGCCGCAACTGCTGTGCCGCAGCCAGTCCAGCTGGTCCGGAACCCACAATCGCTATCCGCTTGTCCGTTAGTTTTTCCGGAGGCAGAGGTTTGATCCATCCCTCTGTCCAGCCTCTTTCGGCGATGTGTTTTTCAATCTCTTCAATTGTGACAACATTAACTTTTTGCTGTTTTTCTTCAGCATCCAGAGTGTAATGTTCATTCAGGACACAATCATCCTCGCAAGGAGCAGGACAAATTCTGCCGGTGAATTCGGGGAAATTATTGGTACTGTGTAAAGAAGTAAGTGCATCTTTCCATTGACCACGATAAACAAGATCGTTCCAGTCCGGAATCATGTTACCCAACGGACAACCCATGTGACAGAAGGGGACTCCGCAATCCATGCATCGAGATGCTTGCCGCTGCAGTTTTTTTTCTGAAAGAAAAGTGTCATATTCCTGAAAATCACGAACCCGTTCCTCTACCGGACGAAGCGGCGGAATCTCCTTTTCAAATTCTAAAAATCCTGTATCTTTTCCCATTATCAACTGCTGTTTCCTAGTTGACGGTTGTTGGAATTTTTCATTTTTTCCAAAACCGCACGGTATTCGATCGGCATTACTTTTACAATCTGCCCCAAAACGTCATCCCATTTTTCCAGTAACCGTTTTGCCCTCTCACTTCCAGTGTAATTCCGGTGTCGCTCAATGAACTTCCGCAGCCAGCGTATTTCTTCCGGATCATCCACTTTTTCCAAATCTACCATTTCGGAATTGCAGTTCGAGCGGAATCGCCCATTTTCATCCAAAACATAGGCGATACCGCCGCTCATACCCGCCGCAA
>DTUH01000121.1 GCA_012964265.1 Candidatus Lambdaproteobacteria bacterium | reverse complement strand
TCAAGAACACGCTCGAATGATGAAGTAGAAATCTCCATGTTTGCCAATATCGCGGACCTGATTTATCTCAATTATGGGGTGCTTGATACTGATTCAAACGGAACTGTTTCACCTACTGAAACTAGAACCTTCACTTCCTTAAGTACCGATAATGTATCTTCCTCCGGTGGTGGAACCAGCTTGACCCCATACAGCCGCTATGAAGTTGTTGCCGGTAGTACTTCGTATATTTCTAATGATAATCTTTCCAGCTGTGTCGTTTATACAGACAATTATGTGGTAGATCCTGCGACGGGTGATGGTACGTGTGCACTATTGTTTGCTGCCGGAAGTGTTACTGAAATCAGACCGATCTTCAAATTTGACAACATGACCGACATCACAGGCGGCGGCATTTTAACCAGCCGAACTGATATGGTCAGTGAGTTGACCAGCATTTCAACTGCACTCGACGGTGATTTTTCAGCGCTTGGCATAAGTTCCACAAACAGTCTGCGCACGAGTCTTTCCGCAGGACTGAGTAAACTGGACAATGGAGCGACAGCAAAGAACAGCGCAACCTGCACGGCGGTGAGTCTATTTGACGTTATATACCTGCTGGTCCAGGATCCTGCAGACAACAGTACCTCGTCATCAGATTTAAAAAGCAAAAATCTGCTCAGCCTGACTGATTTAACCAGTTCAGTTGACAGCAGCTTGAACGCTTCAGTTGTAAGCGCTTTAAGTTCTTTACCAATGAGCAAAGCCAGACTGGTTTACGCGACAGACAGTCCAGCCACAACATACACGGATTCCTACGAAAAAGCGGAAAGTTCACTTTATACTGCGATGAAAAATATCCGCAGCCTTGGTATTGAAACCACGGTTAAAGGTGACGGAAAAGTCAGTTTCCGCGAATTAATCTGCATTGGTGAAAATTAAAATGCAGTGTATTGTTGCATGTCTGTTTCTGTGGTACCTGCTTTCCCCAAACCTTTCTTTTGCTGAAAATTCCCTCTTAATCTTTTCAGGTGATCTACGCGGAGAAATCCAACCCTGCGGCTGCGCGGAAGAAGGTGACATGGGGGGACTTCCGCGCAGGCTTACTTTTTTTAAACAGCAGCAAGCTCAGCATTCCGATCTTTTCTATTTTGATCTCGGTAATAATTTTCCGGAGCCTTCCGGACAGGGTGATCTTAAAATCCAGTTGATTCAGACCGCACTCAAAAAACTGCGTCCGCAGGTAGTGCTTGTTGGTCCTAACGAATGGCAGAATGGATTGCATTCGCTTGATCCTGAAATACCGTATTTGCTCTCAAATCAAAGCCGGAATTTTTCCTTTCTATCCGTAAAGAAAATATCTCTTGCGCAGCAGAATACAATCAGCGTTAGGGGTTATTTATCTCCGGAACTTGTTTACCAGAATCAAAATGATTCCACTCTTATCTTGCCGGTGGATCCGGAATTGTTATCACGCTGGAAAGACGAATTCGAAAATAATAAGACTGCATTCCGGATTCTCTTATTTCGCGGAAATGCGGATGAACTGCAACAATTTGAGAATTCCGCTTTGTTTGATCTGATTGTTGCGGGAAGCAGCAATGATGACGAGTTGAATCAGGTTCTGAAAATGAAAACCAAGACTGCATCTTTCCCCATGATTCCAACAAAAGGTCAGGGAATTTTTACCGGAAAATTAACTGCTTCCGGAAAGTTGAATCCAAACAAAAACGAAATTGTCCCTGCAGGTTTATCGCTTACGTGGTTGCGTGGCAGCTTCGAGGATGCTCCGGAATTAACAGAAACATTCCGGAAGTATGATGCAGCGGTCAAGGAATTGTTTTTTACTAATTTGGATCGGATGGATAAGCAACGCCGGGATTCTCCATTTATCGGAAATGAAGTCTGTGCCGGCTGTCATGCGGAAATCGTTGCGATATGGGAAAAAAGCCGTCACGCTCATGCTTTTGCGACACTCGAAAACAAGGGAAAACATTTTGATCCGGAATGTTTGGAATGTCATGTTGTCGGATTGAAACCGTGGAAAGCACCTGTAAATGCTTCGGCAGCAGACCGCAAATTCGAAGGAGGGACGGGCTTTCTCAGCCTGCAATTAACTCCGCATTTGAAAAATGTACAGTGTGAAAACTGTCACGGCCCCGCCAGGGCTCACCTGGGAAATCCTAAAATCCATCCTGCGAATTATGATCCAAAATCAGCATGCGTGAATTGTCATCAGGGCAGCCACTCCCCGCTGTTTAATTTTGAAACATACTGGCCAAAAATCAAACACTGACTGCTGAACTAGGTCATCCAGCGATCACGTTCAGTTTTTGCCCGTGCAAGAAGTTCGATTAGCTTTTCTTTGTCTTTGTTATTGATTGCATCCTCAAGCGCGGCCAGAACATCTTTGAAAGTGTTAATTCTCGGCAGCAAATTCATACTGTTTTCCAGAAAAATATCTGTCCACATTTCCGGACTTGATGATGCAATCCGGGAAAAATCCTTCAGCCCCGCTCCGGAATGTCCAAGCGCGTCAGGAGTCTCAGAATTGGCGATTGCCTGAATGCTTGCATATGCCAGAAGGTGAGGTAAATGGCTTACGGATGCAAACATTTTGTCATGAATCTCCGCATCCATTTCCGAAACAATCGCACCCAGAGATTCCCAAAGTTCACGGACTCTGCGGATAACATCCGGATCAGTGTTTTGGCTGGGAGTGAGGATGAAACGCTTTCCGGAAAATAAATTTTCATGTGCGGCGTTTGGTCCGAAATGCTCAGATCCTGCAATTGGATGTCCGCCCACAAAGCGTATTTCTGCATACTCCGGCGCAGACATGATTTTTA
>DTUH01000120.1 GCA_012964265.1 Candidatus Lambdaproteobacteria bacterium | reverse complement strand
GGGCCAGTTTGAAGCAGTTCGTGAAAGCGTGCTCTGGATACTTTTCAAGGAAGCCTATTGGTGCGCCATTACAGCTTTTGCCTTGAATACGGCAGGGTACACCGCGGAAATACTGCGCGGCGCAATCGAGCAAACTCCATTCGGTGAAATCGAAGCAGCCCAGGCATGCGGCATGTCCAAAAGCACGATGTACCGCCGCATCATCCTGCCCGGTTCCTTCCGACGTGCTTTACCGGCTTATGGCAATGAAGTTATTTTTATGTTGCATGGAAGTGCTCTGGCTGGAGTGATCACGATTGTTGATTTGTTTGGTGCAGCAAGAATTGTAAATTCCAGATATTTTGTACCATTTGAATCGTTTATCACGGCGGGATTTTTTTATCTGTGTTGCACCTTTTGCATCATCTGGTTTTTCAAATGGGTAGAGAAGCACTGGTACGCTCATTTGCGTCCCAGGACTAACTAAGATGGGTTTCAAACTGCCGGTTGCCGACAAACTTGATGGATCAAAAAAAAATGTGCCTCAAAACAAAGCAGTGATTCGTCAGGCTGAAAAAAAAGATGCGGAAACTGTTTTCCAAATGATTCGCGCGCTTGCGGAATATCATGGTGAAGATGCGGAATTTCGCGCTACACTCAAAGATGTTCAGCGGGACGGATTTGGCGAACACCCCATTTACGAATCTTGGTTAGCGGAAATCGACGGAGTGCCGTGGGGGTTGGCTACTTTTTTTCTCACCTATTCCACTTTCAAGGGCAAAGCCTGTCTGCACCTCGATAACCTCTTTGTCAAAGAGGATGCGCGTGGCTGGAAACTTGGAGAAAAATTACTTGCCCTTGTCAAGCAGCGTGCTCTGGAACTCAATTGCTGTCGACTTGAATTAGAGGTTCACCGGGAAAATCCGGCACGTGCTTTTTACGAAAAACTTGGTTTTTCGGAAACTCCGGATCGTGTATACGTCCTTGCTGGTGAAAACCTGAAAGCACCTGATTTTCGAAACAGAGCTGCCACCTGACTTTATGACTCAACCCGAATCACACCTTTTTTATCAATCCCGTTTACGCCGTCCTTTGGTGGATCGTGCTGAAGGTATTTATATTTGGGATCGCTCCGGAAAACGCTACATTGACGGTTCAAGCGGCGCGATGATTTCCAATATCGGACATTCCAATCCAAAAGTACTGGAAGCCATGCGCAAGCAAATGGAAAAGGCGACTTTCGCTTACCGGCTTCATTTTGAAAATGAACCTGCGGAAACACTCGCTCGGCGTCTTGTTGAATATATGCCCGAAGGTTTGGACAAAGTTTTTTTCGTTTCCGGAGGTTCGGAAGCGGTTGAATCCTGCCTCAAAATGGCTCGGCAATACGCGCTGGCGATTGGAGAACCGCACCGCTACAAAACGATTTCACGTTTTCCGTCATATCACGGTAGTACTTTAGGTGCATTGGCGGCAACCGGAATGGCTTTGATGTCGGCACCTTTTGATCCCATGTTAAAGCAAATGCCGAAAATTCCGGCTCCGACAGTCTATCTCGACCATAATCAACGAACTCCGGAAGAGGCCGGTTTGTATTATGCCGACTTTTTGGAAGAAGAAATTTTGCGCCAGGGGCCGGAAACGGTTCTAGCCTTCATCATGGAACCGGTTGGTGGAGCTTCCACCGGTGCGTTGGTGGCTCCGGACTGTTATTACGGACGTATCCGGGAAATCTGCGACCGCTACGGAGTTTTGCTTATTTACGACGAAGTCATGTGCGGTGCCGGGCGCACCGGACGTTACTATCTGGGCGGCTCCCACTGGAAAGCGGAACCGGATTTGATTGCCCTCTCCAAAGGAATAGCCTCGGGATATTCGCCGCTGGGCGCAATGGTAACTTCCGGAAAAATGGTAGATCCGGTTCTGGATTCCGGAGGTTTCATCCACGGTTTCAGCTATGCTGGGAACCCATTGGCGTGTGCTGCCGGACTTGCTGTGTTGGAGGAAATAGAACGACAAAACCTGCTTACTCAAGCTGAACAAAAAGGCAATCTTCTGAAAGGACACTTGGAAGATTTAATGCAGCGCTTTCCTTTCATCGGTGATGTGCGCGGAAAAGGCCTTTTGCTGGCGGTCGAATTTGTGGCGGATCGGAAAACGATGGAACCGCTTCCTCCGGAACTCAACGCACATAACGAGTTAGTCGAAATGGCTTATGAACGCGGACTGATAATTTATTCACGCCGTACACGCGGAGGAAGAATCGGCGACCATTTTCTAATTTGCCCTCCGCTCATTATAGAAGAAGAACAAATCGACGAATTGCTGGGAATTTTCACGGACACATTGGAAGAATTTGCGCAGAAACACAAGCTCAAGTACAACTCATAGGATTGACAAAGTGAATCAAAATTTTACCGGATCAAAAAGTAGGTCCTAAGAAAAAAGAAACTTCAATTAAGTTAACGGATGACCACTTTCTTATCTTGATTTAAGCTATTTCCGACAAGTAGTGATCTCACGGCAGAAAACTATCGAACTGATTAAAATTTTTATCGATTTTTCAGACTGGGCCATAAAATGGAAGTAATCGATATTGAAATAGAGCTTGAACTTCATGGAGATATTATGAATCCTAAAGATGGAAGGAAAAGTAGATAAGCTCCGCACTGTGATGTTGAGGTAACTTCAAAAGAGAATGAAAACTGTTAAGTCCCCGGCTTTAAGGTTAATCTGCTGAATTCATGCATAATAAAATGTAACTAAACATCGAGAAATGACATGCAAACAATTACAATCAATATAAATAATGATCAACTGGTTGATAAAGTCACCTGGTTTCTGGATCATTT
>DTUH01000119.1:12790-13364 GCA_012964265.1 Candidatus Lambdaproteobacteria bacterium | reverse complement strand
TTGCGGGCGGTTTCCTGATGTGCCGAGAACGGTCGTGGAAAATTTCGCCTGGCATCAAGATGAGTCCGGAAAGGACCCTTTGCGGAATCCGCTCACGCAGGGGAAAAAGACCTTACATCTCAAATATTTTAAAGGAACATCGATCAAGGCTTGTCCGGGATTTTCGAACGAGCTTGTCTGCTGTAATTATTTTACACTGGATTTAATAGAAAACTGTCCATTTGAGTGCACATACTGTATTCTACAAGCATTCCTGAACAAACCGGTTATTACAGTTCACGCAAATCTGCAGGAAATTCTGGAACAGGTTCGGCAGCGCACAGCCGCACAGCCTGACACTTTGTTTCGCGTTGGAACAGGAGAGCATTCTGACAGTTTGGCACTCGACCAAATTTTGGGAATCAAGGCGCATGTAATTCGTTTCTTCGCTAAACTGCCCAATGCTTTGCTTGAACTGAAAACAAAATCCAGTCATGTTGAGCATTTGCTCGATCTTCCGCATGGCGGAAAAACTGTAATCTCATGGTCGGTAAATCCGGAAGCCATTGTTGAACAGGAAGAACACAAAACAGCG
>DTUH01000119.1:11923-12697 GCA_012964265.1 Candidatus Lambdaproteobacteria bacterium | reverse complement strand
GATCCCATGATCAATTATCCGGATTGGGAAACAGGTTACCAGGAACTGGTTGATCAAATACTGGACGCTGTTCCTCCGGACAGAATTGCCTGGATCAGTTTGGGCGCATTACGTTACATTCCTTCGCTGAAATCCGTTGTGGATGAACGCTTCCCAAACAGCCGTGTTTTTCTGGGAGAGTTTGTTCCCGGAGAGGATGGAAAGATGCGCTATTTAAAAAAAATCCGCCAGCGCCTTTTCCGGAACGTTCAACAGAGAGTTGAAAAATTGGCGCCACAAATACCAACTTATCTTTGTATGGAAAAAGGTTCCGTCTGGGAAAAATCAATGCCCTATCAGCCGCAAACTGCTCTGCACGTGGAAGAACGGATTGCAAGCAGCCTTCGGAAACGTTATCCATTGGAGGCCTGATGTCTGCTGTAAAACTGACGGACACCGTTGCTTTGTTTCCTCTTCACGGTACAATTTTATTACCGGGCTCAGTTCTTCCACTGCATATTTTTGAATCCCGTTACCGACAAATGGTAGAGCACGTCATGGAAAATAATGATTTGCTAATTGGTATAATCCAGCCTGCAGCGCAGGATTCTAACAAGCTGTGTAAAATTGGTTGTGCCGGTTCAATAGAACAGTCTCAACAACTGCCTAAAGGAAATTATTTGATTCAACTTCATGGTGAATCGCGTTTCCAGATTGTTGAGGAACTGCAAACCGATACTCCATACCGAATCGCAAGAGTTGAATATTCTACTTTTCCGAATGACACGGAAAATT
>DTUH01000119.1:0-11854 GCA_012964265.1 Candidatus Lambdaproteobacteria bacterium | reverse complement strand
TAGAGTGGGAAAAAATCGAAGTTATTCCTGCACATTACCTCGTTAATTTACTCAGCATGAACCTTAATTTTTCGGGGATAGAAAAGCAGACTCTGCTTGAGTCTCCAGACTTGGACACACGTTTGGACGACCTGATTTGCCTCATGGAAATGTCAAATCCAAATGAAGTTATTAGCGAATCCTCACCTAACTTTCTTAATTAAATTCAACATAAAATGAAAAAATATTTAGCACTACGTTTGTTGGCGATTTTATTTTCACTAAGCCTTAGCTCAATAGTTTTTGTTCCGGCGTTTGCGCAAACTTCCGGAACCGTTTATCATCCCAATCCTGTTGTAGGAATAGTTGAAGGCAAGCCCGTGACTTTTGAAGATGTACGCAACAAAAAGGCTAATGACCTCAGTCTACAGCTCTATCAGCATTTGAGTGTCCGGTTGATGGAATATGCCGTGGAAAAACTTGCGAAAAAACATCCAGAGATAAAACTGACTCCGGAAAAAAAAGCGACTCTTAAAGAAATCATTGCGGTTTATGAGCAGAATAACCTGCAGGAACGTGGAACTCTGAATCAACTCCGGCCCCAGATTAAGCAGTTTTTGGAACGGCAAATTAGCAGTCAGCATTTGTTGGACCAGTACTCTTTGGCCCTTGAAAAGGGTTGGACAATTTCTCATCTGGAAGCTCCTTCTGATTTTCTGTTGAGAGGGAATGTTAAAACTGCCTATCTTAGAGGCAACAAAAAAGCCTCAGTCATTCTGCTCGAATATTCAGATTATCAGTGCCCTTTTTGCGGACGGGTGCAAACTACGATACGTAAGCTCATCAATAATTTTCAGGACCGTGTGGCATTTGGCTATCGGCATTTCCCGCTCGCATTTCATCAGGAAGCTGATGAAGCAGCCATTGCCTCCGAATGCGCACGGGAACAGAACAAATTCGAAGAAATACATCTCCTGCTTTACGCTAACCCTAAAGCACAGAATGTGGACGATTTAAAAAAATATGCCCGCGATATTAAAATAAAATCACCTGATAAATTTGATCAGTGTCTGGATAGTGAGCGGTATCGTGGATTAGTAAATGAAGATATGAAAGATGGCGCCGCTCTGGGGATTACCGGAACTCCCGGATTCTTTGTTGGCCTCTTCGATTTCAAATCCGGAGAAATTCAGGGTGAAGTACTTTCCGGAGCACAACCCTATAATACTTTTCAACAAACATTAAATAAATACTTAAGTCGCCTGTAAAAATAATGAACGATCCGGACTTACGACAGGCGCTTGAGAAAATCATATCTCCGCGTATCCTCGTAGTGGGTGACCTTATGCTTGACCACTATTCCTGGGGCGAAGTTGATCGTATTTCTCCGGAAGCCCCGATTCCGGTGATGAGGGTTCTCCGGGAAGATCAACGCTTGGGAGGAGCAGGTAATGTGGTGATGAATCTAACCGCTTTGGGTGCCCAAGTGCTCGTTTGCGGAGTCACTGGAAAAGACGAAACCGGAAATACCATCCTCAAACTTTTATCCGAAAACGAGGCTGACCATTCCGGAGTGATCGTTGCTGAAAATTTTAAAAGCTGCCTCAAGCACCGCATGATTGCGGGACAAACCCATTTACTCCGGATGGATATAGATCCGGATCCGGAAACCCCTCTTCCCCAAAAGCAGCTCATTGATTATCTGGAACAAACCATTCCATCAAGCGATGCCGTTATAGTTTCTGATTATGGAAAGGGTTTGCTCAGTCCTGTAATTCTCAAAGCAATTGCGGATTGCGGAAAAAAATCCGGAATTCCGATCGTGGGTGACCCTCGCAGTACTACAAATTACAGTATCTATCAGGATTTTACCCTCATCAAGCCTAACCGTAAAGAAGCAGAAGCGTCTGTTGGTTTTGCCCTCAAAGATCGAAATGATGTTCTCAAGGCAGCAGAAATCCTGCAGGCAGATGTTAAACTTAAATATCTTGTCATCAGCCTCGATCAGGACGGCTTACTGCTTTTTCGCAGTCCACAGGATTATCACTTTATGGCAGCGGAAACACAGGAAGTTTTCGATGTTGTCGGAGCGGGAGACTCTGTCAGCAGCATGTTGACTTTTATGCTGGCCGGCAAGGCAAAGATTGAACAGGCCGCGTATTGGGCACAACTTGCCGCAAGCATGGAAATTCAACATGTCGGTGTAGTTTCATTTACCAAAAATGAATTGCTTCAGCGTTATGATTTTGGAGAAACTTCGTCGAAAATCATGACACCGGAACAACTCTGCCGCTCACTGCCTCAAGAACTTCCGGTGGTCTTCACGAATGGTTTTTTTGATGAAATTTCAGCAGGGCACTTAAAGTTTCTGCATCAATTAAAGACACTGAAAGGCTTTAATGTGGTCGCCATCAACAGCGACAAAAGCATCACCGAGCAAAAAGGCCAACCTCCTTTGTTGAATGAGCGTGAACGCGCCTTGCTGCTCTCCGCGATAGAAGCGGTGGACAGAGTAGTGATTTTCAATGATCCGGATGCAAGTTCTCTCATCCGGAACATACGTCCTCAAATGGTAGTCAAAGGTGAGCATTTTCGAAAAAAGAAACTACCGGAAAAAGAGGCAATTGAAGAAACAGGCGCTAAACTTGAGTATTTTCCTGAATATTAATCAGGGGACATGTAGAATATAATCAATAAGTTGAATGTTTATTAGTTCGCAATTATTTCCAGCTTAAACAATATTTCATTAAATAAAGGAAATTATGAGTGTAGATATTTCTGATGTGCTGGACATCGTAAGTCGTCAAAACCTGTGGCGCGGCAAAGAAGCCGTTAATCTGATTGCGAGCGAAAATGTGCAGTCTGATGCAGTCAAACAAGTCGAGGTCAACGATTTCATGGGGCGCTACGCAGAAGGCCATCCCAATACTTCAGACGGTGACAATCGGTATTATGAAGGCACACAATACATCGATCAGATTGAGAGTATGGCAACCAGTGAAATCATCCAACTGGCAAAATGCAAGCAGGCTGATGTTCGACCCGTTAGCGGAAATGCAGCGAATACGGCGGTAGCCTTAGCGATTTTACGCGGTGGTGATACCGTAATCGTAAATTCAATTGAAGTTGGTGGCCACATCAGTCACAGCCCGATTGGGGTAGTGGGACGTCGGATTCAGATTCGAGGAAAAGTTCTCACTCCCGGACGTGATAATTCCGTCAATATACACTACTGGCCTACCACGGAAGACGGATACCATCTCGACGTACCCAAGTGCGTGGATTTAGTGGAAGAAAAATCTCCGAACATGGTCATTCTTGGAAAAAGCCTCTTCCTCTTTCCGGAACCTGTAAGGGAAATTGCGGAAGTCTGCCGGGCTAAAAACATTCCTATGCTGTATGACGGCGCCCACGTCCTCGGTCTTATTTTTGGCGGGCAGTTCCAAAATCCGTTTGAGGAAGGCGCACACTTCATCAACGGCAGCACCCACAAAACATTTCCCGGACCTCAGCGTGGAGTCATTTTAGGCAGTATGGCCGGTGAACAGGAAATGAAATGGTGGACCAGCGTCGATCGTGGCGTGATGCCCGGCTCTTCAAGCAGTCATCATTTACACACTTTACCGGGTTTGCTGATTGCGATTCGGGAAATGGCTGAACATGGAAAAAAATATGCCGCTCAAATAATCGCCAATGCCAAAGCTTTAGGACAAGCTCTTGCGGATGAAGGCGTGACGGTGGAGGCTCAGGAATTTGGCTTCACGGCAAGCCACCAGTTGGCGTTGAACGTCACTAATTTTGGTAATGCCAAAGATATCGCCCGTTCACTGGCAGAAAAGAGCAATATCATCACCAATTTCAATATGCTTCCCTGGGACAAAGATGCGCGGAACCCCTCCGGTTTACGGATTGGTGTGCAGGAAATGACACGTTATGGTATGAAAGAAGCTGAAATGGGTGAGCTCGCTTCCTTGATGAAAGCAGGACTTGAAGGCAAATCTGTGAAAGATGAGGTCACTAAGTTGCGTAGCCGCTTCACGGACGTACACTTCTCCTGACAATCATTGATAAACTAATAATCAACTGCGTTTTCCTGATTTTATGCTATGAGCTGATTTCTTCTTACGCCAAATGAAATTCAGCGGTGTTCCCTCAAAGCCAAAATGGTAGCGGAACTGGTTTGAGATATAACGCTCGTAGGCAAAATTTGTTTTGTCAGGATTGTTTGTCATGAAAACAAAAGTAGGAGGCGCAACACTAACCTGATTGCCGTAATAGACTTTGGTCGGACGACCTGATTTAGAGGGAGGAGGATGCTGGTTAACAATGAGCTGGAGGATCGTATTCAAATCTGAGGTTTGGATTCTCCGGACATATTGCTCGTGAACGTTGAGAATCTTTTCAAAAATCTGAGTAACCCGCTGTCCGGTTTTGGCACTGACAAATAGAATTGGCGCAAAGCTGATAAAGCTCAAACGATCGTAAACCTCTTCTTCAACCTGCCCCAGGGTTTTACCATCCTTCTTGACCAGATCCCATTTGTTCATCACAATCAGCAGAGATTTTTTACGCTCATTCGCATAGCCGGCAATCTTCATTACCTGTTCTGTTATTCCTTCCTCCGCATCAATTATCAAGAGAGCAACATCTGCCCGTTCAATGGATTTGAGCGCAGAAACTATACTGAAAGTTTCGATCTTCTGGCTGACTTTCCCTCGCCGGCGGATGCCTGCGGTATCAACCAACAAAAAATCTCGGTCCTCATAATTGCAAAGACTGTCCACCGGATCCCGAGTCGTTCCCGAAATGGTATCCACAATCATGCGCTCCTTGCGGAGCAGTGCGTTCACAATGGATGATTTTCCGGCATTCGGTTTTCCGATGACCGCAACTGCGATAGGAACATCCAACTGCAGCTGCTCTTCTCCGGAATCTTCCTTTTTTGTTATTTTCAAGGGAATCCGCCGATCAATTTCTTCCAGCAAACCGTCTATTCCGCGATTGTGTTCAGAAGAAATTGGATATATTGTTTCAACACCAAGCCGATAGAAATCTAAACTTTCCTCTTCCAAACGCGGATTATCGGCTTTGTTTACAACAACAAACAAAGGCGTTTCTGCTTCGACTAAAGTCCGGAAAATTTCACTGTCTCCCGGAGTAAAACCCTCCTGTGCGTCGACGACAAATAAAACACAATCCGCCTCTTTAACTGCAAGACGCGCCTGTTGCGCCATTTGCTGGATCAGTGAGGTTTCCGCCACCGGTTCAAACCCACCTGTGTCAATTGCGATAAATTCATAACCATGATATTTAGAAATACCATAGTTGCGATCACGAGTTACTCCCGGATTTTTCTCTACAATTGCAGATCGCCGCCCGACCAGTCGATTGAACAATGTTGATTTTCCAACATTTGGCCGCCCGACAATGGCAACAATGGAATGGGGATTGGACATGGAAAATTGGCAGAAACGCTAGACATCAAGATTCTTAACTCGAAGTGCGTTTTCCTCAATGAAATTGCGGCGGGGCTCAACCTGGTCGCCCATCAAAATAGTAAAAATTCCGTCTGACTCAACTATGTCTTCAACCTTTACTTTTTTTAATGTTCTGACATTTGGATCAAGCGTTGTTTCCCATAACTGTTCCGGATTCATTTCTCCTAAACCTTTGTAACGCTGGATGTACATGCCTTTCTTGCCAAACTTTACCATAAAATCAAGTAATTCAATCCAAGTCTGTAAAGAGTGGCTCTCGCCTTCATTTTCCTCAGTCAGAACCATGCCGTTTTCTCCAAGAGTTTCCATCAGTCTCAAATGTTCCTGAAACAGTTGGGAAAAATCATAAGCGCTCAGATTTTCAAGTAAGTTCAACGAAAGTTCTATCTGCTGTTCATTAACTTCGAGAAAAACATTGCTTCCCTGTTTTTCGGGATCCACAATAAGTTTATAATCAGGATAGATGTTTCTCAAAGCGTCTATACATTTGAGAATGTGTTCAGCACCACCCAAATCCAGCTCGATTTGGTGCCTGAGAAGAAGATTGATCAACAGGGTCAGGTTAGAATTAAAACACAAACGGTCATAATGAGTTCGGTAAAGCCTGATCTTAAGTGCAGTCTGGAAAAGGTCTTCTCCACTGAGTGTTGTTCCATTTTCCGTGCTGAGAGTTAATGTTTCGCTTGAGGAGTGAACCAGACGCTCAGTCAATTCATTATCATCTCTCACATAAAAACTGGAGCGTCCTTTTTTTGCTCGATACAGTGGCGGCTGTGCGATGTAAAGATAACCATTTTCAATAATTTCCGGCATTTGTCTGTAGAAAAATGTCAGAATCAAGGTCAAAATATGGCTACCGTCAATATCCGCGTCAGTCATGATGATGATTTTGTGGTAGCGGATTTTTTCAAGATCAAACTCTTCTTTACCAATTCCGGTGCCCATTGCTGTGATCATTGTTTTGATTTCTTCATTGTTGAGCATCTTGTCAAAACGAGCTTTTTCCACATTTAATATTTTACCTTTTAACGGTAAAATCGCTTGATTCTTACGGTCACGGCCCTGTTTTGCGGAGCCACCCGCGGAATCTCCCTCCACCAGAAATAGTTCACTTAAAGCAGGATCCGATTCCTGGCAATCGGCAAGTTTTCCGGGTAGTGTACTGAATTCAAGTACATTTTTTCGACGGGTTAATTCTCTTGCTTTCTTCGCGGCAATCCTGGCCCGTTGTGCATCAATGCCCTTGGCGACAATTTTTTTAGCGACAACAGGATTTTCCTCAAGATATGCCCCCAAATATTCTGAAACAAGAGTTTCAACTTTTCCTTTAATTTCAACATTTGTTAATTTAATTTTTTTCTGCGACTCAAACTGTGGATTCATAACCCGCGCGCTTATTACTGCCGCCATTCCTTCCCTTACATCCTCTCCTGACAAATTCTCTTTTGAATCGTTGGCAATTTTATTAGCGATCATGTAGTTGTTCAAGGTACGAGTAAGTGCGCCCTTGAAACCTGTCAAATGAGTCCCTCCTTCTACTGTATTGATATTATTAACAAAGGAATAAATACGTTCGGTATAACTGTCATTGTACTGAAAGGCGACTTCGATTTCCACATCATCTGATTTTCCTGAAAAATAAACCGGTGCTTCATGTAAAACACTTTTATTTTCGTTAATGTGTTTGATGAATGATGCTATTCCACCTTCATATTTGAATTCCTGAAATCGTTCCGTACGGTTATCCCTGATTGAAATTAGAATTCCCCTGTTCAAAAATGCTAATTCCCTCAGACGGTGGGCTAATATTTCGTAATTAAATTCAACATGATCAAAGATCGTTTTATCCGGCCAGAAAGTAATATGAGTTCCGGTTTTTTTGCTTTCCTCAATTTGATCAAGAGGCGTGAAAGTAATTCCCTCCCGGTATTCCTGCTTCCACAAAAAACCTTCACGGTGTACTTCGGCAATCATTTTTTCAGAAAGTGCGTTCACTACTGACGCTCCTACACCATTCAATCCTCCGGATACCTTGTAGTTGCTATTATCAAATTTCCCTCCTGCATGGAGGCGCGTCAGAATCAATTCAACTGCTGGAATACCTTCTTCTTCGTGTATTCCAACCGGTATCCCCCTGCCGTTATCTTCAACAGAAAGACTTCCATCTGAATTTATAATCACGTGAATTTCAGAACAAAATCCTGCTAATGCCTCATCAACACTATTATCAACTACCTCAAAAACAAGGTGATGAAGAGCAGATGTGTCAACTCCGCCGATATACATCCCCGGACGCAGGCGGACGCCCTCCAGTCCCTGCAGTACGGTTATATTAGATTCATCATAATCCGAATTTACTACGGTTTCAATTTCAGGCATTTTGTACTTTCATGTAGCAGCCAAAGTATAAAAACTTTAACTGTTATGTCAAACCAGCTGTCCCTCAACAACGTGAAAAAGTTTTCCGGACATGGAATGAGATGGTTCAGAGGTTGAGGTGATAAAAATCTGATTTTTTAACCTAATAAAAAACTGCAAAACATGCTGAATCACCTCTTTATCCAATTCTGAAAAAAGATCATCAAAAATCAAAATTGGGGAAAATCTATATCTCTCACATAATAAACGATTTATTGTCATTTTTAAAGACAAATTAGTAATCCTGAACTCTCCCTGCGAAAAAAAATCCTTATCCTTTTTTTCATCCATTAGCAAATGGTATTCATCCCTGTGTGGACCAAGTACCGCATACCCATATTGCATGTCTCTGGGCAGGCTTTTTTCCAATTGCTGAAGACAATCTTTCTCATCAAAATTATCTGAATTCAGGGATGGTATATAAATCAAACTCAGTTTTTCAGAACGACCTGAAAGTTCCATGAAAAGATCGTGCAAATGAAGATTCATCTGCTCAACAAAATTACTGCGCTTTTGCATTAATTTAATTGCGGAACGCGCAAGCATTTCATTCCAAAGCGGAATTTGTTCTGTACTGCCTTGACGCAGTAAAACATTCTTTTGGGCAATAATTTTGGTATATTCCTGAAGTATTTTAAAATATACCGGATCTATAAAGGCGATAATCCGATTAAAAAATTTACGACGTTCATGTGGAACATTCCGGAAAAGATTGACATCTTCCGGAGTGAAAGCCAGTGCCATGAAGGAGAGAATATATTCCGAAACACGGTGAAAAGGTGAATGGTCTAAAAATACCTGTCTACCTTTTTTTGAAATGTTGATGCGGACACGATGCTGTACCTGTTGACGTTCGATCCGGGCCTGAAGGACGGACTCAAATTTGTCCTCCTGCAACAGCAGAGATGGTTTTCTTGTCCTAAATGATTCTAAATTACAAAGATAATAGACTGCTTCAACCAGATTTGTTTTTCCCTGACCGTTTGCGCCGTAAATCCAATTTAATTCCGGAGATAAATTAGCCGTACATCTGCTGTAGTTGCGAAATTGAGAGATCTCAATATTGCGGATGATCATGTCAAATCGTTTCCGGTTTACGTTAGACTATCGGCTGTCTCAGGGTGCTCATGAAAAATGAAGCGCAAACCGTCAAACTACCATTCGACTCTCAAAGGCATGATTACTGATAAAAATGATTCGTCAACAGATGATTTGATGATGGTTGGACTCATTGAATTTTTGCATTCCAGAATAACATCATCACTTTCAATTACTCCTAAAACATCTAACAAATATTTGGAATTAAAACCTATTTGAAAAGCTTCACCTTGATAATTGGCTTCAATTTCATCAACCACTTCACCATAGTCTGCTTTTTCACTTTCAAGTCTTAAAACTCCAGGTGAAATCATGAGCTTGACCGGTCTCAGCTTTTCTGAACTGATTGAAGAAACAATCCTCAATGAATTGATAAAACTTTCACGGTTCACCACAATTTCCATATTGTTGTCTTTGGGAATGATAGGATCACAGTTTGGAAATTTACCTTCAATCAGCCTGGTTTTGAAACTTATCTGTCCGCCGGAAAACTGCATAACACGAGAATCGAATGTTACTTTTACTGTCTTGCCAAACAAATCGGCGGCCCTCCTGACCTCAGTCAGGGCTTTTCTGGGAATAATTACTTCATTATCTTCGCTAAAACTCAGCTTATCAACCGGCTTGAGTATTTGAGCCAAACGATGACCATCCGTTGAAAGCCAGCGTGTTTTCTTATCACTGGTTGAACTTAGACAAACACCCATCAGATTTCTCCTTGACTCATTGGTAATTGCTGCAAACAATGTCATATCAATACAGCGCTTCAAATCTTCCACAGAGATCGTCATCGACTCTGGAAGTGTTTCCAGCACTGTTTGTGGGTATAAACCTACTTCGACTGAAGGAAGACGTAATTCTGATGATCCACAGGTGATATAGATCCACAGTTGTTCTGTCGAACGTATGTGAACGTCCTCATCCTGCAGTTCCTTGACAATATCAAAAACTTTTTTGGCATTGACGCAGACACTGCCTTGGTCTTTAATTTCTGCAGATATAAGTTCAACCAGAGATAATTCATAATCTGTCGACGAAAATTCAACATTGGAGCTTTCGTTATCAAGTGTTCTGATTACAAAATTTGAAAGGATCGGCTTAGACGAGCTTTTGTCAACAACAGAATTAATATTCTGCAGAGTACTACTCAATGTTTCCCTTTTTAAAGTAATTTCCATATTTATTTTAGTAGTAGTAGTAGGTTTGTTGACAACTTGTTGGTAAGAGTTTAACTTTTTGAAATATTGTAATTATTATCTGTTTTTTCACACGTTGACAACTTGTTGGTTGAATGTTGATAAACAATAATTTAGCAAAAAATAAGAAAAAACCCAACACGAATTGTTGGTTAACAACTGAAAAAATGTCAGTTGTCAACAGTTGCTTTCAATAAGTTGAATTTGCAGAAGAAATGTTATCAGCTGAGATGTTGAGAAAAATATGATAGTCTTAAGTTTATGATTTTATAAGCTGAAAAAAGCAAATAAGTTCAGCAAAGAATCCCTAGATAAAAATTGAAGTCAGGAGCATATTATCTTTGATGGAGAACTTGCCGCTGTGCTGAAATCCTACTTCGGTGATGCCGGAACATGCTTTTGACAGGACGAAAGAAAATTCAGCATTATCTTCATTAATCGTGATTTTCGCATCTTTAAAATAAAGGTAGGTTTGTGAGATCGGAAAAAAGCATTTAAAGATGGATTCCTTAGCCGAAAAAATTATTCTAAGATCACGTTTCGCTTGCTCAGCCGGCAGAGACTTTAGACGTATAAGCTCCGTTTCTACACAGACATGTCTGCTGATGTTGAAATCAATTTCTCTGGAAAAACTTTCTAAATCGATGCCAATTCCCGAAATATCTTTGGTCCATCCAACAGCCGCCGCGGCTATTTTTCCGGAATGGGTGATGCTGCCCCTGACCGATTCCGGCCAGCAGGGTTCCCTGGTTTCAGGGTTTCTCAGAACAGGCGCGGATTCGAGTTTAAATTTAGAAAGTGCCTGGTGAACACAACGTCGCCCCAAAGTAAATTCAGCCTGTCTTTTAGAAGAACCAATGGTTTTCAGGAAAATTTCTTCTTCCGGAAGAAGTGGAAAAACAGGCGGAGAAGACATGTTTCCGCAGAAAAAACTGATGAACTCAGGAAACGGTGAGGAAAACATCAAAATGCAACTTGAACTCCTATTGTGGTCATTCCACCAGAATAGTTCTTTTTATTATCATTAGTGTAAGTTCCTCTAATTTTTGTACTTTTACTGGTTATGTCAATGCTATTAAAAGACATGAAGTGGTAGCCAAGATGAAACTCAACTGTGTTCCAAAAAGGGAGTCCAATGTGAAAAAATGCTTCTGACACAGAGGTTTCCAAGTTACTTTCGACTTGGTCAATTGTTGTTATTGTCTCCACCCCTGTGTATAGGTTATCTGCACCGTAACCAAAACCCACAGTAATTGTAACAACGGGAAATGGAACGTTGTAGAAAAGATTTATAGTCTCGATTGTAGTCGTTGTTTCCAGGGAGACAGTATTATCAGAGGAGTCTGTTATGGTTTCTTTATCTATAAAGCTGACAGATGAATATCCAATATTTGGGATAAAAGGTGCAGGATGTGAAATTCCGACAGAGCCCCCGGATACTTTACCGGGGGCAGCAGAATAACCGATGCCATAATCAACGTTTATACCAATGAACTGTGCATTAGCAGAGCTTGACAGGCTGATCATCCCTACAAAAAAACAACCGGAAAGACACAGTTTGCGGAAATATTTTGTCCTGTTTAACATGAGGGGCAGATCACTTATTTAGAAACCAAATGCTATACCAATTCCAGCCACAGTACCACCCACGTCGTACTCAGTTCC
>DTUH01000118.1 GCA_012964265.1 Candidatus Lambdaproteobacteria bacterium | reverse complement strand
GTTTGCACTGACTAAAATTTCGTTTTGAAGTTCCTCTTCATTTAGAACAAATCCACCGCCAACTGAATAAAAATCCTCTTCTCGCAATTTATTGCCGTCAGTATCAAAAACGGTGAATCGCATTCCATTTGAGTGATGCGGTAATAAATCTTCATACTTAAAGATCAAGGATTTCTCTTCTTCAAAAGTGATATTGTGTTCATTCATCAGGCACAATTTCCTGCTATTCCGGAGACGTTTTAAGCGGATTGGAATTTGTTCTGGATCAACAGTTGCCGGTTCTTCGCCCTCTAAACCCATTAAAATTGCTGTGTCGGTGCCATGACCCTTTCCTGTCAGTGCGAGTGAACCATACAACTCTATTTTAACCGTAGAAATTTTAGTCAGTGCAAACTGCTCCATGCAATTAAACAAAAATTGTTTTGCTGCGTACATTGGACCTACAGTATGCGAACTTGAAGGCCCAATTCCAATTTTGAACAAATCAAAGACACTAATATTCATTTCCCCTCTTGTTACTTAAAACACTAATTATCCAAGTTTGACTCTTGTACGTCTTCTCTCACGTTTTACTCCGCGTTCGCCTTCTGCTACAGGCTCACGGTATTTCTTAATCCATTTTGCACAATGCGGGTCGTTCCCCATCATCACGTCCGCTCCCATAACGGCCTGCATGATCGGTTCATGGAGTGGATTGGTTATAGCAGAAGTCAGTCCGGAAGCAATGGCCATTGTAAGAAATGCTGCATTCACTCCGTGACGATTAGGCAAACCAAAACTGACGTTTGAGGCGCCGCATGTTGTGTTAACTTTTAGTTCATCCTGTAAACGCCGTACCAACCTCATGACCTGCCTTACTGCTGAGTTGATGGCTCCAATCGGCATGACCAAAGGGTCAACAACTATATCTGAGCTGGGAATGCCGTAATCAGCAGCATGTTCCACAATTTTTTTTGCCACTGCAAAACGTACATCAGGATCTTCGGAAATCCCGGTTTCATCATTTGAAATAGCCACCACGGCACATCCATATTTTTTAACCAGCGGCAGAACCACTTCAAGCCGTTCTTCTTCACCAGTTACCGAATTCAATAAAGCTTTACCCTGATAAACTTCAAGTCCGGCTTCCAGAGCAGCGACAATTGAAGAATCGATGGATAGTGGAACATCTGTCAGTGACTGCACCAGTTTGATTGTATCTGCCAAAATCTTTGGTTCGTCGGCCAATGGAATTCCTGCATTGACATCCAGCATGTGCGCTCCAGCGGCAACCTGAGCCAGCGTGTCCTGTTCCACCCGGCTGTAGTCCCCTTCAGCCATTTCTTTAGCTAACAGTTTTCGTCCGGTAGGGTTGATACGTTCGCCTATCATTACGAACGGTCGGTTGAAGCCAATAACAACTTCTTTTTTTGCAGAACTAATTACGGTATCAGTCATTTTCAATATTCAAGGTTCATTGTTTAAATAATCAGCCACTAAGATCGCTAAGGGTCACTCTTGTTTTCTTAGCGTTTTTGGCGAACTTAGCGGCTAAAAAATGTTTCAGAATTCAGTCAGATGTTTTCAGTCCCTTGTTTTTAACAAGTGCCCGCAAAACCTCGTCAGTATAAAAATCTTCTAATTCTTTAGCGGTTGTCTCTGCAATTGTTTGCGTATCACCATGGCAAGTTTCAATTTGACGCCGCCAATCTTCGAGATATTCTGCACTTCCCTGTCTTCCGGCACGCATGGCGGCTTTGTCAATGGCCTTCATGAATCGTTCAGACAATTGTGCTTTTGCAGTCGTTCTAGCTTTTTTGACAATCACCTGCGAAGGAATGTCCCGCCAATAAATAATAGTTCGTTTTGCCATTTTTGTTTTATATTCCTGTTGATAAAGCAGACAACGCCGGAGCCAATTCTCCGTATCCGGTGAAGCGGTATTCGTATTTCAACCCCAATCGCCTTGCAATCTTGACTGCTTGCGTTTGTAACTCAGTATTCTCAGTTTGACCCAGGTATACCAGTTTTTTGTAATGCTTAAAATAGACATCAAGGAGTTCAGGGTAACGGTCAATCTTCATGCCTTGCCATACCAGTTTTTCAAAAGCTTCCACCAAAAAATCGGTGAGAAAGAAACTGCCTGGCTCTTCATCCATCATTTCCGCAAACGACTGATTTCCAGAATAAAATTCATAACAATGTGCCCCTGGTAAACGCTGAACTCCAAATTCATCCAGCATTGAATCTATTTCACCTCCAGTTCCGCAATCGGCATAACCGATAAATATTCTAGAAAATTTTGCTTGAGCACTTTGCAAATTATTCCGTAATTGTTCAGTAATTTTATCCGGAGAGTTGTGTAATATTGCAGGCAGATAACGCGTCTTCAAATGTGTCCAGTTGTTCAGCCGAATCAAAGCGGAAATTTCCTTTGACAGTGCTCCACAAGCCAGGATCAATATCTTGTCAGAAGGCTCCAAACTTGCCGCCCATGTATCAGGACGTAGAATTTGTTTTTTTGCTTTGGCCAGCTGATATTTCCTGCCACGGCGGCGTTTATTTGTTTCAGGTTGAATCATTTTTTAAACTAATTATGCCGCAGCCTTTTCCTGTGCTGTCGCTCGACGTTGAGAAATCATTTCCTTGGCCGTTTCAACGGCCACCGCAGCGTCTCTACAATATGCGTCGGCGCCGATTGCCAGGCTAAACTCTTCGTTCAGAGGTGCACCGCCTACCAGCACAATTAGTTCGTCACGGATACCTATATTTCCTAATTCTTCGATGACAACTTTCATGTAAGGCATTGTAGTTGTCAGCAAAGCCGACATACCTAAAATATCCGGTTTGTGTTCTTCAATGGCTTCCAAATACT